>JAZUHV010000188.1:0-7459 GCA_045641925.1 Butyrivibrio sp. | reverse complement strand
CGTTTGGTACGAAAGTGCTTTGATTGCTGTCAGCATCCTTTTGATTTTGATATTTAGAAAATTTTTTATTTATAGCTTTATGTCTGTATGCAATCATATACCATTTGCGATTTCGGACTTTTATCAGATGGATATTTCCTGCTTTGATATTCGCAGCGCGATGAAAACATATATCCACGAGGATTATTTACTGATATTTCTAATCTGCTGGCTGGAAGCAATTTATGCATATTGTGTATGCGAATACAAGGCTGTCTTTGTTCCGTTTACAATCAATTTGTCAGCTCTTATTTTCCCAATCGTATTAAACATTAATCAGCCAGTTGGGGTGCTCTCACTGGAACTTGCTGCCATTGTGTCTTTGGTGGTGCTTTGTGTCTCCACGATAAATCATTTTGATCATCGCCAGCTAAGGTTAGTGCAGCGCGTAGCCGCAATACTCGCAGTTGTTGTGGTTTTGACAGGAAATGTTTTAGGGGCAGTGAGCCCGATGGAAAACTTCCACCAGCTTGGCATTTGGCAGGAGATAAAGAATTATAGTGTGGAAACCGCACAAAAGATTGGAGAAGAGATTCAAAAGGGCGGATCGGTCTTTGACATTTTCCGTAGCCTGAATATTCGTTTGTTTGGGGAAGGAGATTTCTCTTTTACCAATTCCATTGGTGCCGGTAAACTGGGACAAACAAAAGCAGTAAGATTTACAGGCAATGAAGTATTGCAGGTTCAGGCACCTGCCGGCGTGGGGAAATTATATCTGTTTGGTTACATCGCAAAGGACTATACAGGTAAAAATACTTCTACAAGCTATGCGCATTGGGACGAGATGGAAACGAGCTTGTACGGACCGGTGAAACAGCTATGGACGCAGGAATATTTTTTTCCGCAAACGCAGGTGAATACGCTGGCTCAGCGTGTGGAAAACATCATCGGCTCTTATAAACAATATGGAACGAAGATCCGCTTTACGGGATTAAAAAAAGATCGTCAGTATATGCCTTATTATGTTCCACTTGGCTCGGTAAATTTGACCGATGCGTCCTATTCCATATTTGGTGAGGATGATTCTATATACGCAAAGCTTTTAAGAGAGCCGGAAATTAGATCTCTGGCGAAAGCTATAGATACGTTACCGCCTAAAACCGCAGTGGATTCGGATTATTTTGCGGGAGAAAAATATTACAGAGATTTTGTATATCAAAATTATCTGACGGTGAATACCGATTGTAATTCCTATTTAGAAGAACTTGTTCAACCAATGAAGCCGACCTATACAAGAGACGATTTTTCAGATCAGGAAGCTAGCTATCGTGCAGCGTATGCTTATGATATGGCAGCACAGATTTATGCATATTTGTCGACGCATTGTAAATATACCCTAAAACCGGGTGCCCTTCCGGATGGAAAGGATTTTGTATCCTATTTTCTGACAGAAACGCAGGAAGGCTATTGTACTTATTTCGCATCCGCAGCAGTTATGATGTTACGTACAGCTGGTATTCCGGCACGGTATGTGGAAGGTTATGTGCTGGATACGTATGGCTCAAACAATTCCCCAATCGTAGGCGAAGGCCCTGTCGAACTGGGGGCAAAGATGCATGGGGATACGAAGGTGTATACAAAGGAGAAGGGCGTTGTAAATGCAAACTCTGTCTGGACCTATTCTGTGACCGATGAGCACGCTCATGCCTGGGTAGAATTCTATATAGACGGAATTGGATGGGTTAATTATGAAATGACACCGGGAATCGGAAATACCATTGTGGAGCAGCCGACAGAACCAGAGACGCCGACTGAAACGGAAACTGAGTCTGAGACTGAAACTGAGACATCGGACAAAGAGACAACCACAGAAACCACGACCAATCCTTCGGAAACGACGTCTAAGGTGGAGGGACCATCCACGCAGCCGACCACCCCTGAGGAGGTGACTACACAGGAGGCTGCACAGCCAGTCCAGCCGTTGTTTAGCGGCAAATTCCTGAGGTTTATTTTATTATGCCTTAGCCCAATTATTATTGCGCAGATTATTGTGTTTATCGTTGCCCATGCCAGACGGAAGGAACGCCGTTTCCGCGAGCGGATGGAAGACCATAATCGAGACCAAAATGAACTGATTCAGTTGAATTATGAGCGCTGTGAGCGTATATTAAAGTATGTTGGTTGGAAACAAAAGCCGGATGAAACGCTTGCTCAATACGCGTCCCGTTTAGGCAATGACTGTGTCTATATTTCAAAAGAGGATGCAGAGAAGCTGATGCGCTCCTATGAACGTTTTGTATTCTCTTCAAAGAAGGGCACCAGAACGGATGTGGATGAGTCCTATGCGATATCACAACATTTGAGTCGCAGAGTTTACCGGACGGGGAATATCTTTAGACGATTGGTTTTCCGATACATTTTGAATTTGTACATTTAGCAATGCGAGTGCATTTTGGAGGATATATGAAGAAACTGAAACTGGCGCTTTTTGCTGTATGCGCATGTGTTTTAGGCTTGGGAGCAAGCCTGGTCACAGCACAGGCAAAGGACGCAGATGGGGATATTGTAATTGTAATTGATGCGGGACATGGTGGAACGGACCCCGGAAAGATTGCTACTACGGGAGCAGAAGAGGCCGATATTAACCTTGTTATCGCAACTGCCTTTCGTGATGAATTGATGAAGTACGAAGGCGTAAAGGTGTATTTGACCCGTTCGGATGACTTTTGGATTACCAATACCGGACGTTCTATGATTGCAGCCGCATTGAAAGCAGATTTTTTAATCAGCTGTCATAATAATTCTGCAGACCCGAGCGCGAGCGGAGCGCTGGTGATTGGTACTGTGAATCCGTATCATTCACAGGCAACCAATGAGATGGCAAATCATATTTTGAACAATCTTGCAGAATTGGGGCTTAATAACGGCGGCATTATGACCAGACCGGATGATACCTTCACCTACGAAGATTACTATACGTTAATTGGCGAGGGCGTGCGTGTAGGAGTCCCATCCATTATCATTGAGCATTGCTTCTTATCCAATGAAAATGATGCTTTATTTGTTTCGAATGCGGATGCCAGTGTAAATGTAGCAAACTGTAAGAGTTTGGGTGTGGCAGATGCAAGGGCAGTGGCCACCTATTATAATCTGGTGAAGCGTACTGCTGAGGCCGATGGTGAGAAGGTCTTAACACTTTTAAAGGGCTATTCCGTGCAGGCGAAGACACCGACCGCAGATATTAATGGTGTTACCTGGTATTCTCTGGATGCTTCTGTTGCAACGGTTACGGAAGATGGTGTGGTAACCGCAGTAAACACAGGAACTGCGAACATCGCTTATAAGCTGGTTACCGGTGAGACCGGAACGTTAACCATCCAGGTTTTAAAAACAGAACCGGTTGCTATTTCCGGTGCTCTGGACCCAACCTTTTATGATGAGGGAAAATTCGGCACCATCAATCTGGGCAATGTGTTTGGCGTTATGATTAATAATGATGGAACCGCGCAGAAGATTGCTCCAACGGTTATGGGAACGGTGGACTATAATAAGTCCGGTATTCAGGATATTCCAATCACCTATAATGGATTGAATGGTTTCG
Organism: Butyrivibrio sp.; assembly: GCA_045641925.1. Taxonomy (GTDB): domain Bacteria; phylum Bacillota; class Clostridia; order Lachnospirales; family Lachnospiraceae; genus Eshraghiella. The sequence continues at coordinate 3,879 of JAZUHV010000188.1, read as the reverse complement.
TGCGTGTTATCAATCGGGAGGGCTATACGCCGGAAGTGACCATGCCGGAGCCTGAGGAGGAAACGGATGCACCTGAGGAGGAAACTCCGACAGAAACCATGGGAGAAAGTGAGTCTGATGCGTCCAATGAGGGCGATGAATATGTGCATATTAAGAAATCGACACTCATCAAGGTGCTGATTGTTGTATTCGTTTTGATTGTGATTGGAATCGTTATCCTGATTTTGGAAAAGACGAAATCCTCTCGTAGAAGACGCAGAAGCAGGAGATATTATTAACTATGAAAACTAAGTTTTTACGAAATTTAATTCTGGGACTGGGTGTAACATTGCTTGGCTGTCTGACCTTTGGACTAACGAAAACGCAGGCTAAAGATGCAGAGGGTAATATCGTTGTAATTCTGGATGCAGGACATGGCGGTGCCGATGGTGGTGCATGCTACGGCGGCGTTCAGGAAAGCGATTTAAATTATGCGATGGCACAGGCGCTGAAGGCAGAGCTGGAGACCTATGCAGGTGTGCGTGTGTATATGACGCGTAATTCCGCAGAGTATTTTTCAAATTCCGGCAGAGGAATGTTTGGCGAAAATATGGGCGCCGATGTATTCATTTCCTGCCATAACAATGCAAATGGTAATCCGGATCCACATGGGGTTTATGTATATAGTACCGCAGATCCTCGTTATAAGCAGGATATGATTAACCTGGGTAATCGGATTTGTCAACGAATCGCAGCGGTCAGTGGATTTGCCAATAACGGCTGCCAGCAGCGAGGCGGTGGTGAGGGAACCAACGACCCAAATATTAATTACTACACGGTATTATGTGAGTCCAACAAGGTTAATATTCCAGGCCTGATTATTGAGCATGGTTTTGTCAGCAATGATGGCGATCGCGCTTATTTGGCAGTGAAGGAAAATCAGTATAAGCTTGGTGCAGCGGATGCGACTGCGATTGCAGAATATTATGGTCTGAAGAAAAGAACGGTTGACGCTGGGAAGACCATCGACCTGATTCGCAGCTACAGCGCCTATATGCAGGCTGAGGGAACCTTTGTAAGCTCCAATGAAGGCGTTTGTATTGTTCGTTCCGATGGCTTAATTACGGCCGTAGGAGAAGGCCAGGCGACCATCACCTGTACGACCTCTGGTGGTAAGAAAAAGACTGTGACTGTGAATGTGCCGGCAGTTCAGATGTTAGGCATTCGTGCTGGTCTGAATCCGACCTTTTATGCAGATGATGCCGCTGTTGCAAATTACAATAGAAATAATGTCATAATTAAAGCATATTATAGCGATGGTTCTGTGAAGCAGATCGCTGCCGACAAGGTTACACAGGGCGCAATGACGGATGCCGGAAATGGTAAAAAACTGGTTCCTATTTCATATAAGGGTTTTAGCTGTAATTTACATATTTATGTGCATTATTATCTTTCCACCCAGGGTACCTCTACCGGACCACAGATGTCCGGAAGCAATATCGAAATGTTAATCCAGCCGCAAATCTATGCGGGAGTGAATGATGGCAGCAATTCTTCAGGTGGTCCCGGCTATGTGGAAAAGCCAACGGAGCCGTATGTTGAACCAACGCAGGCACCGACCGAACCGCCAACACAGACAGAGGCTCCAACACCGGCACCGACAGAGCCGGAGACAGAACCAGAAACCGTGACGGAAACAGAACCGGAAACAGAATCGGAATCGGAAACAGAAACCGAAACCGAAACAAAGACAGAGTCAGAAACGACAACCGAAGCGGAGACTGAAACGGAGGAGACAACGACCGTTGTTGTACCACAAAAGCAAACCGGTTTTCCTATTTGGATTATCATTATCATTGCAGTTGTATTGATTGCGGGAATCGGTGTAGGCATTTTCTTCCTTTGGAGAAGTAGCCGCAGAAAATAGAACTCAGAAGCTTTTCAAAAAGAATAGCCCTATGAATATCAATTGAGTATTCATAGGGCTTAATTTTTTACTGATTATTACGCTTTGCTCTGTAACGAAGAGTGGAGTCCAAAATCTTTTTGCGGATTCGCAAACTCTTTGGGGTAACCTCTAGCAATTCATCGGTATCAATGAACTCAAGGCATTGCTCCAGGCTCATTACCTTAGGTGGTACCAGACGGAGTGCTTCATCAGCAGAAGAGGAACGGGTATTGGTCAAATGCTTGGTCTTACATACATTGACCTCAATGTCCTCGCTACGGCCGGTCTGACCAACAATCATACCGGTATAAACCTTCTCGCCGGCGGTAATGAACAGAACGCCTCGTTCCTGTGCATTGAAGAGACCATAGGTAACTGCTTCACCGGTTTCAAATGCAATCAGGGAACCGCTCTTACGATAGGTAATATCACCCTTGTAAGGTGCATATTCATCAAAAATGGTATTGATTACACCGCTACCCTTGGTATCGGTTAAGAATTCATTGGTATAGCCAATCAAACCACGGCTAGGGATGGAGAATTCCAAACGGGTGGTGCCATCGGTTAATGGAGCCATACCATTTAATTCACCCTTACGCATGGAAAGCTTCTGAATGACAGTGCCGGAGCAATCCTCAGGAACATCGACATAGGCGATTTCCATTGGCTCTAACTTATGGCCGCGTTCATCCTCATGGTAGATAACCTCAGCCTTGCTGACTGCGAACTCATATCCCTCACGGCGCATGTTTTCAATCAAAACAGAAAGATGCAATTCGCCACGACCGGAAACCTTAAAGCAATCAGTATTCTCGGTTTCCTCTACACGAAGGGAAACATCAGTATTTAATTCACGGAACAGTCTGTCTCTTAAATGACGGGAGGTGATGAACTTACCTTCCTGACCAGCAAGAGGAGAGTCATTTACCATAAAGTTCATGGAAATGGTTGGCTCAGAAATCTTCTGGAAAGGAATCGGCATTGGCGCATCCAGGGCACAGATGGTATCACCGATCATCAAATCCGAAATACCGGAAAGTGCTACGATGGCTCCGACAGATGCTTCGTTAACCTCCACCTTATTCAAGCCATCAAATTCATATAATTTCGTAATCTTTACGCGTGCATGCTTGGATTCATCATGATGATTTACTAATAAAGCTTCCTGATTAACCTTAATGGTTCCGTTATCAATTTTTCCAACACCAATACGACCGACGAATTCGTTGTAGTCGATGGTGGAAATAAGTACCTGTAAAGGCGCTTCCACATCGCCCTGTGGGGCAGGAATGTGATTGACAATGGTTTCAAATAAAGGAACCATATCGGAATTATCATCGCCAATATTGTACATTGCATAGCCTTCACGAGCAGATGCAAACACAAATGGGCAATCCAACTGCTTATCATTTGCATCCAGTTCCATCAAAAGCTCTAGAACCTCATCTTCAACCTCGGCAGGACGGGCCTGTTCACGGTCAATCTTATTGACACAAACGATTAAGTCCAAATCCAGCTCCAAGGCCTTCTTTAATACGAATTTGGTCTGTGGCATAACGCCTTCGTAAGCATCCACAACCAAAACGACACCATTAACCATTTTTAATACTCGTTCAACTTCACCACCAAAGTCTGCGTGGCCCGGAGTATCAATGATGTTGATTTTTTTGTCTTTATAATGAATGGCTGTATTCTTGGACAGAATAGTGATACCGCGCTCACGCTCGATATCATTGGAGTCCATGACACGCTCTGCAACTTCCTGATTTTCGCGGAAGGTACCGGACTGTTTTAACAGCTCATCAACCAATGTAGTCTTACCATGATCGACGTGTGCGATGATGGCGATATTACGTACGTCTTCACGACTTGTAATCATAAAATGCCTCCATAAACTTACATTTTTCTTCTTATGTTTAAACGCAACGGTCCTATTATAGCACGAAGTCCTT
>JAZUHV010000187.1:0-5347 GCA_045641925.1 Butyrivibrio sp. | reverse complement strand
GGCGGCGGCGACATTAAGCTGATGGCGGCTGCCGGGTTATTATTGGGTTGGAAGCACATCATCCTGGCATTGGTTTTAGGATGCGTGATTGGTTCCATAACACACCTGATATTAATGAAGGTAAAAGGTAAGGGAAGAATGTTAGCCTTTGGACCTTATTTATCGGTGGGTATTTATTTAACCATGTTATTCGGTACAAATTTGATTGATTGGTACATGGGATTTTTTACAATATAAGTTTGAGTTGAATGTTAAATTAGTTAGACATAAATCCGGAGAGGAGTTCTTATGGCTCAGAAAGTTTTGGCGATTACAATCTCAAATGATTGGATTAAAATCGCAGAAGAAATTTATACACCGCAGAAAGGAATTCAGGTATTTAATGCAGTAACACTTGCTACACCGGCAGGTGCTGTTGATGATGGCAACCTTATTAATATGGAAGCTGTTGCTGGTACCATTGAGGCGGAACTTGCTAAAAACGAGATGAGCAGTCGTAATGTAATCTTCTCAATGCAGTCTAGCAAGATTGCCAATAAAGAGGTGCTGACTCCTGCGTTAAAGGAACCAAAGCTCTCTACATTTATTAAGACGAATGCAACAGAGTATTTCCCTGTTAACATTGAAGATTATATTATCACATACTCTGTTTTAGATACGATTGATACGGATGAGGATGGAAGACAGAATCGTGTTATGGTTGTGGCTGCGCCTACCAGTATGGTGCAGAGCTACTATGATTTGGCATTAAAGCTTGGCTTGAATGTAACTTCTGTTGATTATGCCGGAAATTCAAATTTGCAGCTGACCAGATTACAGATAGATGAAAGACCATCCATTGTAATTCAGGTTGGAAGCGAAAATACCGTTGTCAGCATTTTGAGTAACAATTTGCTTCGACTGATGAGGACAGTTCCATATGGCAAGTCCACTGTAATTTCTGCCATTATGGAAAAGAAAGAAACTGAAAATTTCACCGAAGAAGATGCTTACAAACTGTTAGCTACGCAGAAGGTGATTCAAGATAATTTCATGCAGAATGAGTATATTACAGATTCTCTTCGTTACCTCGTAAATAATATTGCGAGAGTTATGGATTACTACACAACGAAGAATCCGGATGAACTCATTGAACATGCATATATCATTACAGAGGGACCGGCAATCATTGGTTTGGATGAACTGTTCCACAACGAGTTAAATGGTGTGGAAGTTACACAGCTGACCAGACTGGTAGATGTAGATACCTCCGCATCCACATTAAATGATTCGAATATTACCCTGTATCTGACGAACCTGGGTGCGTCTGTGGATCCGGTTAATTTCATTCCGGAATCTGCATTGGAAGCTGCAAAGAAAGCAAATTCTGGTAAGTACTTCAGAATTATGATGTACGTAGCGGTTGCTGTGGCGATTGTATTGGTTGGTTTACCTACATTGACCTATATGGGATTAAAAATGACCAATGATGATCTGGATAAGAAAATCAGAAATCTGCAGTGGGTACAGGAAACGGTTGATGCATATTATAATGCGAAGGATCAGTATTCCGACATGCAGAACTTCGCAGCTTTAACTACGAATGAAAATGATGAATTGCTGGAATTCATTCTGTTTTTGGAAGCTAATATGCCATCGGATATTTCACTCGGTTCGCTGAGCGTAAATAATGGTAGCGTATCCTTAAGCTGTACCGGAAGTTCAAAGAGTACCTGTGCACAGTTTTTAATGATTTTAAATAATCAGCCGAATATCACAAATGTTTATTGCCCATCTATTTCTGAGAGTATTGATGCAGAAGGAATTACAACGGCAAGCTTCTCGCTGACCTGTAATTTTACTTCCTTTAAAGCATTGGAAGAAACAGAAGTAGAGGTTGATGAAGCAGAAACTGTAGTAGACGAAAGCAAGGAGGAACAGTAATGAAAATTTCTGACAGAGATAAGAAAATCATATACGTAGTTGTTGCTGTTCTAATAGTTGCTGCCGCTTTCTTCTTTGGATACCGTAATATTTCCGAAGCAAATGAGAAACTAACGAAGGAAATTGCTACTAAGAATACGACCTATAATAATCTTAGAATTATGGAAGCACAGGCTGGAACCTATGCAGAGGATACAGAAAAGTATATTTCAAATTATTCTATAGACTTGGATCATTATGCAGCGGATAAGTCCCAGCCATATATCATCAGTAATTTGATTAATATTGAGAATGCAAACCAGACCTGGATTAGTCAGGCTGCACTTTCCGAAGCTGAGCAGATTTTTACATTTGGTCAGATTCCAAGTACCAACCCAAGCGGAGCAGTTGCGACCGTATATTCCACGGATTATGAGGGGTATGCAACAAAATCCACTCTGACATACCAGATGTCTTATGAGAACTTTAAGAATACCATTAATTACATTAATACATTTATGTATAAGTACACGATTGATTCGATTTCTGCATCTTATAATTCAGAGACTGACCGCGTGTCCGGAAATATGGTATTAACCCAGTATGCAATTACTGGCGATGATCGTAAGTCCAATATTTTTATCAATAATAATGCGACTGGAACCAATAATGTATTTAATTCTGGAACCTTCACACCAGGTAGCGAGTCTAACCTTGCAAATGGTAATTATGTAGTCAGCGATTATGACTATTACATGGTTCTTCAGGGAGAGGATTCCACCATCGGTAATGTAGTTGTGGGACAGAAGATTGATATGTCCGGAGATACTGTAATTACTGCTACTGAGAATGAATTAGTTCCAGTAACTCTCCGTTTCTTCCAGGATGAAAATGGTTATTATGCACAGTACAGCATTGGAGATCAGCAGTTCCCAGCAACAGATTTTGATGAGGGACAGAACTTTATCCCAGGCAATTATTTGTCCGTACTGGTTCAAAGTTCAGCAAGAACTGAATCCGGTGATGCCAGTGGTGCATTGGTAACAATTGTAAATGATACTGATATGACTTTGGACGTTAAGGTTATTAATGAAGACGAGAAAGATCCTCGCTTCAATATTAAGGAAACCCGAGGCGACGTAAACGTATATCGTTAATATAATATGGATTCGTTAATCCTGTGGTATTTATCACAGGATTAATGTGCAGTTTGAAATGATGATAAAAAAGAAATTTAATCGCAAACTGAATAATGAAGGTTTTTCTCTTTTGGAAGTTCTTGTAGCGGTGGTTATCCTGACGTTAATCAGCACTGCATTGATTCAGGGCTTCATTTCTTCCGCAAGGACAAATGCACGTAGCAAAAAACTACAGGATGCAACCGATCTGGCGCAGAATGTTGCAGAATATTATGGTGCTCAGGACCTTTCCAATTTGAAAAAACAGGGAATTGGATATTCTGAGATCAAACCGGATAATCCAAATTTGAAGTCGATTTATGTATTTGAATATGATGACACTACCTGCGATGAAGAATTCCATGTGATTACTGTTTTGAATCCTAACAAGATGGAATATCAGAATGTGAATGAAAAAGATGCTCCGGTATTCAATCATATGTATAGTAATAACAGTACTTATTGGATGAGAGAGTTTGGTCGTTACGATGATGATGCTTTGAAATATATTCGTGAGCAGAGCGCAAATCCTTCTTTAAAGCAGGAAGATATTAAACGTGTATCGAAAGTAGACATTCATGTTTCTGCAAATGCTGCAGATGAGCATGGACAATCGAAAATTTCGATTACGTATAATTTATCTGTGGATTATTCCTGTACGATTGGTGGAAATAATTATCACAAAACGTATTTTCCTGGATATCGTTTGATTTCATTTTCCAGTACACAGGTAAATGCTCCGGCATTATATCTGGCTTATGCGCCGCATGACTTGAAGAATATTGCATGTTCTGATGAATTGGAAATCAAATGCATGGTTGATTCTACTGTGAATTGGCCAAAAGGAAAGCTTCCGGTATATTTGATATCCCAGGAAGAAAGTGTAAGCCGTAAATTTACAGATGCAAATATTCGCCTTGCAGATAATAGTACGTCTCACATGATGGAAATACATACAAATTTACAGGATGTAGTGGACAGCGGTAAGGGGTATCCGATGACAACCGGAGGTACTCTCGACATTGTTGGTGAGGCTGCGAAGAATGTTATTTATCAGTTAGATGTATATATTCTTTCTAGGGACGAATATGACAAGGATGGAACAAATTGGACTTCAAATGCCGATAAGTCCGATTTAAATGTTCCAGCTTATTTTACAAATTTCACGACATCCACTGTAAAGTGATGGAGGTTTCTTAATGAAGCAATTTATGAAGAACAACTGGATAAAGGCCTGGAAGGACCAACGTGGTTCCTCTATGGTTGTTGTGCTGATTGCGATTGCATTTGTGACCGTATTGGTATCCATTATTCTGACCTCATCCATTACGATGATGCAGATGAAAAAGGTAAACAACAATTCCAAGAACAATTTCTATGATGCAGATGCTATCTTGGACGAGATTTATGCGGAACTGGGTCAGGAATGCTTTGATCAGTTAAATAATGCATTTGTAACGACTGCATCTGGAATGGTTTCGGCAACCGATAATTCGTTCGCTACCAATGATGCTTTGAATGAACAGATGAAGAATTTGTATTTAAATCAGATGGGCTCAAAGCTTGCAAATTGTGAAGTGAATAAAATTAATAGCTTGGATACCATGTCAAAGGATAACTGTGAAGCTTATTTAATGACGGTTGTTCGTAAATTCAACCCAACAGCGCAGCTGAGTATTAAAAATATTAAATACGATGCGGATAAAGAATGGATTGTAATGAAGGATGTTGTTGTTACCACAGAAAATGGCGACTATAAGTCCTCTGTTGTAACTGACTTGGTTGTAAATTATCCATTAAAAGAAAATATCAGCTTCATCAAAGAAGGTGATGATACCGACAATTATTTGCAGTATGCATTGATTGGATTGCAATCTGTAGATTTTAAGGATTGCACGACTGCGGCAACGAATTTATCTACGCATATTGATGGTAGTGTTTTTGCTGGAGATTTGATTGTTGGACCATTGAATTATGTAGATATTTCCAATGGTACCTTGATTAATTCTTCTAAGACCTTATTAGAAACAAAATCCGGGACAGGTGCATTTACTTCATCTTTACTATTGAATAATGTGCATTTCTGGACCAAAAATATTGTACTCGGTGAATACGGAAATGGTTATGAAAACAATAGTGCAGTATTTGTATCCAAGGATTCCAATCTTTATGTTGCGGATGATTTGACATTGGAAGGCAATAATGCGATTGCAGATGTTGAGGGTAATTATTATGGATTCATGACCGAAAATGGTGCAAATGGCAGT
>JAZUHV010000186.1:0-2307 GCA_045641925.1 Butyrivibrio sp. | reverse complement strand
TGTCGATAAATGTTATCCAATGCAGAATTTTAACTTATATATGGATATTGTTCAAAAAGGCGGCGTTTTATCAGAACGACCACCAGGGACCATTGGAAAGGCAGCCTTTTTCCCACAAAGAAATCGTATCATAAGTGGTTTGTGTGACTCGGTCATTATTGTTGAAGCAGGGCAAAGAAGTGGCTCCCTGATTACTGCTAATTTAGCATTAGAGCAGGGCAGAGATGTGATGGTCGTTCCAGGTAGAATCGGGGACCCAAATGCACTAGGATGTAATGAACTGATTGCGGACGGAGCAGACATTATCACCTCTATTCCAGCCCTATTGGCGCACTATGGATTAATTGATTTGAACCATAAAAATAGTAAAAATCAAGAAAATAGTGATAAAAATCAAGCGAATCTTCTAAATATGTCACTTGCGCCTGCGCAAAAATTGTTGTATAGTCAATTACTAGATTTTACCCCACGTAGTCTGGAATGCCTTTTAGAGTCAACCCAACTAACAGTTTCCGATGCTTTGAACGCATTGGTTGGCCTTGAACTGGCAGGATATGTGCGGGAAGTCAGTAAGAACTTGTATGTACGCGTGATTTAATGCAGCGATGAAATTGCGCGGGAAAACAGGAGTGGATATGGCAAAGTATTTAGTAATTGTGGAGTCCCCGGCAAAGGTAAAAACCATCAAAAAATTTCTTGGTGCAAATTACGAAGTTGCTGCGTCCAACGGACATGTTAGGGATTTGCCAAAGTCTACATTAGGGGTTGATGTAGATGGTGATTATGAACCAAAGTATATAACCATTCGCGGAAAAGGTGATGTTCTTGCCAATCTTCGTAAGTTAGTTAAGAAGGCTGACAAAGTGTATCTCGCAACCGACCCGGACCGCGAGGGTGAAGCAATTTCCTGGCATTTAGCAGCCGCGTTAAATATTGAAGATAAGGATATTAATCGTATAACCTTTAATGAGATTACAAAGACAGCTGTAAAAGCATCTATTAAAGAACCTAGAAAGATCGATATGGATCTGGTCAATGCACAGCAGTCACGTCGTATTGTTGATCGTATGGTTGGTTATGAGATTAGTCCATTATTATGGAAAAAGGTAAAGAGCGGATTGTCTGCAGGGCGCGTTCAGTCGGTTGCTTTACGTTTAATATGTGATCGCGAAGATGAAATTAATGCATTTATTCCAGAAGAATACTGGACAATTGATGCAATCCTGGATGTTAAAGGCGAGAAGAAACCGATTGTCGCACATCTTTTAGATGATGCAAATGGAAAGATTGAACTGCACCGTCAGGCTGATGTGGATGCGGTAATGGAAGCCTTAAAGAAACAGGAATTTAAGGTGAGTGAAGTTAAGAAGGGCACACGCGCAAAGCATGCGCCACTTCCGTTTACAACCTCTACATTACAGCAGGAGGCTGCCAAGACTTTGAATTTCTCTACGCAAAAGACTATGCGTGTAGCACAGCAATTATACGAGGGTGTTGACATCAAGGGTGAAGGCACAGTCGGTGTAATTACCTATTTGCGTACAGATTCTACCAGAATTTCCGAGGAAGCGGATACATTAGCGAGAAATTTCATTAAGGATACTTATGGCGAAGCTTATTACTTGGCTCCGGTTGATGATGGTAAGAAAGATAAGAAGATTCAGGATGCACACGAAGCGATCCGACCAACCAATATTGCTTTAATTCCTTCTGAAATCAAATCCTCTTTGACCAATGAGCAGTTCCGTTTATACCAGCTGATCTGGAAGCGATTTGTGGCAAGCCGTATGGCAGATGCTATGTACGAAACTACCAGTGTAAAAATTATGGCTGGTGAGTATCGTTTTGGTGTTTCTGCTTCTAAAATTGCCTTTGACGGATATATGTCAATCTATACCTCTGATGAAGATGAGAAGAATAATGGCGTGATGTTAAATTCTATTACGGCAGATTCTGAACTTTCTCTTCAGGATTATGATAACAAACAGCATTTTACACAGCCACCTGCACATTTTACGGAAGCTTCATTAGTTAAAGCAATGGAAGAATTGGGCATTGGCCGTCCATCTACGTATGCGCCTACGATTGGAACAATCGTTGCTAGACGATATGTTACGAAGGAACAGAAAAATTTATTTGTGACAGATATCGGTGAAGCTGTTAATTCTATTATGAAGAGTTCATTCCCATCCATTGTTGATGTGAATTTTACCGCAAATATGGAAATGCTTTTGGATGGTGTTGGCGACGGAAGCGTAAAGTGGAAGACGATTGTTGAGAACTTTTATCCAGACCTTCACACTGCTG
>JAZUHV010000185.1:0-3857 GCA_045641925.1 Butyrivibrio sp. | reverse complement strand
TACTTTTCTTCCTGAAGGACTAACCCCTCTGTAAGAATCATATTCCCATCATTATCAAGAATCATATCCAGTCCGAAAAGATCATGATAATACTTCTTGGAAGCCTCTATATCTTTAACTACAATCAGTATATTTCTAAGTCTCATTTGTTTCCTATATCCTTGAATTTTGATATTTCTTATTTGTTCAATTATAACACATATAGTCAAATTCTAATATATGTATCAGCCAGCCAGGTTTTCCTGGCCAGCCTTTTATGATAAATGGAAGAGCTCTATACCATATCTTCAGTTTCATCCTTCTTCTTTTTTCCCGCCACTGTTGCTCCAATTGCAACAAGTGCAGAACCAAAAGCAGTCATTCCAAGTAATCCTACATTGGTTGAATCACCTGTCGCAGGAGGTTCTGGTTCAGGATCAACTGGTGGCTTTGGATCAATCGGAGGCTCCGGGTCTACCGGTGGTTCTGGATCCACTGGAGGTTCTGGTGTCTTATGATTTTCCATAACAAATGATAAGGTCTGGTTTGTAAAATCATCTTTTGAAATCTTAAAGATTTCATCACATAACTCATATCCATCTGGTGCAGCAATCTCCTTAATGTAAAAATTGCCATATGGGAGGTCTAATGAGAAAGTAATAATTCCACTCTTACCGGTGGTAAGTTCTTCAATCACCTCATCCTTTGCCACAATCACTTTACCGTTTTTATCCACGATATCTTCAGCAGCAAAGAGACCAAATTCTGCGCCCTTCAGATGTTCTCTGGTTAATACATCAATCTTCTCCACGCGGATACATACATGCAGCCTGTCATCTTCAACATCCAACGTGCTAACCACAACCGGCGTCGTATCATCCTCATACAGAAGTTCAACGATGTGAGCCTTGTCATCAAATTTATAACCCATTGGCGCAACCAATTCTCTTACCTCGTAAATTCCAAGTTCAAGGTTGTCTAATCTGGCCTCTCCCTTATCATCTGTTTTAATCTCAGCAATTAAATCGCCATCCTTATAAACTCCAAATGTTGCTCCCGCCAGATTGTGCTCCTCATAGAAGAAATCACCGCATGGTTTTCTTCCGGCTACCATATCACCCTTCTTATGAATAACGAGAGAGCCCTTGGCAGGCTTATTGTAAACATTCTCAGCCACAATCTCAGCTGTCTGCTCCTGGTTAATGGTAACTTTCTGCGCAAATGGTGTAAGCACATATCCACTTGGTGCTTTAATCTCCACTAACAGATACTCACCGCAAGGCACGTGCTCAAAATAATAACTGCCATCCTCTTTTGAAATGGCAGTCATCAAAGCATTTTTCTCATCATATTGTTCCGCGTTAGATCTGAACAGTGCAAATACTGCACCAGCTAAAGGATCACTTTCGTCATCGAACTTCATTCCCTGAACTTTTCCGTAATACAGCTCATTCTGAATGGCCTCACCGTCATTCAGAATGATATTCACAATACGAATCTCAGGGCCCGCATAACTGAACTCAAACTCATAGATGTCGGCATCCAGTACATAAGCTTCATTGGTCTTAAGTTCTTTCACATAATACTTTCCAAACGGAAGTTCCAAATCAAGAGATGCGGTTCCATCGATATTAACGCGAAACGTATCGATTAGTCCATCTCTTGGGATTGCAGTTCCATCATATGCTGTAATGTCTTCCTCAGCAAAGAGTCCGAATTCAACATCAAGGATTTCATCATGCGTACCAATATCAAAGACATGATCTACCTCCATAGATTTCATAAGGGATACCATCAGCGTCTGCTTCTCATTAAAGACAGCCATATCAACATCTGTTACAGCAATTTCCTGTCCAGCATACCTTAACTCAACAAGATGAACTGTTTCATCAACAATATAACCTTCTGGGCACTTCACTTCCACGACTTTATACTGTCCAAGATAGAGCTCGCTGGTTACTGCAAATCCATCTTCATCCGTTGTAACTTCTTCAACTACGTCACCTTGCTTAAAGTGAATTGTACCATCAGGTGTCACAATATCCGTCGCAGCAATCACGTGAAAAACAGCTCCCTGCAGATGCTTTTCCTCATAGACCGGAGTGTAAGTCTTTTCTCCGTCCTCATTTATGGAACTAATCACGCTATAGAATACCTCGCCCGTTTTCTCAATCGTGAGAATGCCTTTCTGCGGAATATTGGTTCTCTTCACTACGATTACCGCAACCTGCTCATAGATTGCCTCATCCTCTTCCTTCACGTCAAAATAGATTGGTGTGGAATCAAGAACATATCCATCTGGTGCATCCACCTCAACAATGGAGTAACCAATGCCATAGTCCAATGTTTCCGGAGTGATCAGATAGCCCTCATCATTGGTGTAAAACACATCCATGGTAAATGGTTTTGGATAAACCATACTCATGGTAATCGGATTACCATCGGGATCATAAATCTTGAATCCTGCTCCTGCATATGGGATTCTCTTCCCAGATTCAGCATCAACCTTTTCGATCAAAAGATGCGACTTATACACCGCATTGTTTATGAGATACTTATAGGTCTTTTCATCCTTTGTAATGTTTACTTCAAAATCATGCATCAGATCTCGTCCATCCCAGCCATACTGCTGATGAACGACATAAGTTCCATATGGAAGCTTCTTGCTAACTGCAAAACCATCCTCATCGCAGACAAGGACATCCTTCTCCGAATCCGCTGCATTTAAAAAGCTTCCTGCAGACTTCAGATAAATCATAAAGGTTGCACCCTTCTCCGGAGTTTCAATCTGTGTTGAGCCATCATCGCAATGCTTAATAATGGATATCTGACCCTTCTTTACAACTTCCTTCACATCAATGGAAGTATCGTTAAGCTCAACTGTATAGTTCTTTGCTTCTACTCCAAGCTTGTAGCTCTGAGGATCAAGGAGATATCCAACAGATGGTGTAATTTCTCTTACAATGTATTTGTCACCGCATACATAATATTCAGATGTTGCATAACCATACTCATCCGTCACAAGTTCCTCTATCAAAACATCATTATTAAAAAGACCATACACGGCACCGGCAAGTGTTGCATCGCCCTGTGGGTTGGTCTTCTCCGAATCCGTCTTATGGACGGTAACATTAAATTTTTTCATCGTATTCATTACATCCTTCTTCGTAACTTCCTTCCAGAAAACAGATACCTTCTGCTTTGCAGGAATCACATACTTAATTGCTGTGTCCACTTCTTCAAGCGTGTACTCATCATTTTCAGAAATAAGCACATTCTCAAAGATTGCCACACCCTTGTCGTCTGTGGTTGCATACAAATCAACCTTTAATCCGGAAATTCCTGACGTTCCATAAAGGTGGAACTGAATTCCGGCTACCAGTCCATCTTCAGAAGTCTTGGTTACCTGGACCTTGCCTTTCTTCAGGTTGTTCTGGAAATTCTTGGTCGTTGTCTTGTTCCACTCTACCGTTACATTCTGAGCTGCTGGGACTTCATAGCGATATGGTGTATCCACTTCTTCAAGTGTATAAGGAGTATCTCCACTGATTAGGACATCATTGAACACCGCCTTACCGGAAGCATCTGTAGTTGCATACATATCAACCTTACTGCCGGAAAGACTGGTTCCATATAAATGGAATCTCATGCCCTGAACCAGCTTGTCCTCAGAGGTCTTAACGACTTCAACCTTTCCTCGCTTCAACTCGTTATAAAATGCTTTGTTGGTTACTTCATTCCAATTGATGACTGCTTTCTGACTTGCAGGAACGATGTATCTGACTGCAGTATTCACTTCTTCAAGCGTGTAACCATTTGCATTGGAAATCAAAACATCATTAAAAATTGCAAGACCATTGGCATCGGTTGTCTCATAA
>JAZUHV010000184.1:0-4101 GCA_045641925.1 Butyrivibrio sp. | reverse complement strand
AATATTTATATAAAAAAAGAGGGGAATCCCCTCTCTTTTTATTCTTTCGCACCATATAAGTCATCAAAATACTGAATTCTTTGCTCTATCCAGTCATAGGTCCCTTTCAAGCTGTTTCCCTCCGGCTTCGGAGCATCCGGCCAGCGTTTCTGATGCGCGTCCCAAACAACCAACGGGATTGCTTTGTCAAAGGCATCAAACTGCGCCTTTATATTGGACTCCTCCAAAACCGTCTTCCGTAAGGTCCTATACCGTTCACAAAGCTCTTCAAAGCAATATTTCAAAAGCAGTTCATAAAGGACATTCTCTCCCAAAAGAGGATATTCGTCTGCCGCCGTAGTGCCGGAGCCATCCCACATCAGTCCCCAGGTCGAGTCCAAATCATATATTTGCGGCAACCACTTCGTACCATCGTAGGTAACCCATAACAGATTTTTAGAGGTAACATCCACGCCCTTAATGAAATAGGTGTAAACCATGGTATCCAGGCATCGTTCCAGAGAAGTATACTGATGTATTTCCTGTAAAAACTGTTCTCTGCTGTCGCAATGGTTCATAAAATCAATCCATTGGTTAAAGCTCTGAAGCGCCCAGGCGGAGTCCTCGGTGGAACAATATTCCAAAATCCAGCCATCCTTTCCAAAGCCCTGAATCGGATACATCAGTTTTCCGGAATCTGACCAACTGTTTTGGAACACAACAGCCTGTTTTTCTTCTGTACCTTCCATTCCAAAGAGCCATTCATCCTTTGGAACATTCATCGTAAAAAGACCATAAAACATATCATTTAAGTAAACGATAACCGGAAAGCCATCAATGGCACCTGCGTTTGGAAGCTCATCCACCGCGGAGTCAGCTACGCGTGCATGTGCCACCTGCCCCCAAAGCCTTGCGGAAACAATATTCTTAGCCTGCGTAATGTCAATCCAATTGGCCTTCAGACAGTATTTACTATGTTTTCCCCAAACATCCAAAAAACTTATCTTTTTCTTAGAACCATCCTCTTTTTGAAACTTGATGGTGTAGTTCTTTCTTGGATAGTGTACGGAGGTCGAACCCTGAACCCTGCAGCTTGCAAATGAGCTAAACTGTAAAGAAGCGCTCTCATACTCTGCCTTCATGTGTACTGCCTCAGTCTTTGTCGCCATCGACAAATCTCCCTCCAGACTCAATATCGGTATCCCGATTTCCTTTGCAGTAAAGGAATCTTCATAGGCATCTTCACATCGTTCACAAACATATAATGCCATCTTTCCTGGTTGGTCCCATAGTAATTCCATCATGTGATAGAGATGCTTTGCCTCTACCCTTCTTTCCTGCATGTGCAGGCCACAGCGTTCACATTCCGTGTGAGAAACACCATCTTCCACACAGGTTTGCTCATAATCTGTAATCCAATCACTTTCCTGATGCCCCAGTGCCGGTTTCTCATCCGTTTTCCATTCTTTATTACAAATTTTGCAGGTTCGGATGGTATATCCGCCTTCCGTGCAATTTGCTGCGACAAGATGGTCCTCATAGACATGATATCGGTTCCAAAATAACAACAATGCCAGGCATAGCAATGCTATACCTGACACCGTAGAAATTATTATTTTTACAATCGAACTTCTTTTCAAATTAGATTCCTTTTTGCCGATTATCGTCTACCAGCTGTTCTCCATTGTAAATTCTGCTTTAATACCATTATTTTCAACTGTAAAACTCTTCATCGTAGAAGGGCAGGAAATCTGAAGACCGATTCCCTCAAAGCTTGCTCCCGGTTCCAGGCTCAGCGATCCGGTCCACCCCTCCGAAGCATCCGGTCCTGGCTTCAGGGTTAAGGTCGTTTTACTGATGGTCGCCGTCGAGCCCCAACCATTTTGCATGGAGCATCCCTTTGGCAGAGTCGCTGTAACCTTCCAAGGATTTATCGTCTTGTTTGAAGTATTGGTAATCTTTACCTTAAACTGGAACGTTCCACCCACCTTTTCGGTCGTCGGTGGCTGTGTTTGTGGCTGCGTCGGAGCCTGGGTAGGATTCTGACCGCCACCATTTCCTCCGCCGGAATTGCCCGCATTTCCTGAACCCGAATAATCCGGAGCCCCTCCGGAAATCAGCTGTCTTAGCCATTTGCCGGTTTCGGACAATTCGCTTGTCGCCCAACCAGAAGTCTTAGAACAGCCTGGGCTAATCAATGCAGAAGTTTCATTCTTATTGCAAAGACTCCACCCCGCGTAGGATAAATTGTATTCCTTGATCAAATTTGCCCATTCGGTAGCAGAAGTATAATCAATGCCGCCATTGCCGGAGGCATCACAGATTGAAAATTCTGTAATAAATACCGGAACACCATTTTTGATTGCGGTTCTGACTTTATTACGAAGATCGTCCTTATGAGTTGCCGCATAGAAATGGCAGGTGTACATAATATTTTTCTGGTCAATCTTTGGCAAATCATTGCCAGACTCCATGCCATCTAACTGAGACCAGGTCGGTGTACCAATGACTATGATGGCATTTTTATCATATTCGCGGATAATTGGGACAATCTTCTCCGCATATTTCTTCACATCCGCCCACGGAGTGCCATTCGGCTCATTGCAGATTTCATAAATAACATTATTATGGTTGGCATATTTTTTAGCCATTTTCTTAAAGAAAGCTTCTGCCTGAGACTGATAAGTCAATGGGGAGCGTTCATTTAATACATGCCAGTCGATAATGACATACATGCTCAAATCCGTTGCTGCCTTCACACCCTCATCAATCAGATTTTCCAGGCCTTCCTTGTTAGCACCGCTACAGTATCCACCCTCATGGGTATACATTGCCAATCGAACCAGGTTTGCGCCCCAGTCATCGCGTAAAGTCTTAAAAGCATCGTAGTTCACATACTGTGGGAACCACTGCAGGCCCATCGTACTGACACCACGAAGCTGAATATATTTACCATTTTTATCCACCAGATCTGTGCCGGACACGCGAAGCGCACCACCCTCGGATACCAGCTTTGCAGAGCCGTTTTTAGAGCCGGATGGTGTACTGCCAGAGGTTGCCTCCGTAGATGCCTCGGTTGGCTTTGGGGTTGGTTTCTCTGTTGGCGCTTCTGTAGACGCTTCCGTCTGTGGCTGCGTTTCTTCTGTAGCTTCTTCTGCGGTTGTTACTTCAATAATCGTCTGCGGCTCAGTATTTCCTTCTGATTCCGTAGTTTGTGCAGCTACATTCTCAGCAGTCGTCATCTGCGCGGACAAATCCTCTCTGGTCGGCGCATTAACGCGTGTTCCCACGCAGGAGCCATCCTGAAGCAGCAAAATCAGCGCCAACGATATAGCGCAAATGGTCACTGCCAAAGGCGAAATCCACCAAAAACGTTTCCACCAGCTCTTTTCATTTTGCTCTTCCATTAGCGCCCTCTTTCTACCGCGTCTTCCCTGACTTTGGCGGTCTTACTGATTGATACGGAAATGAACCGGAATACCATTTCTGAACTTAATCTGTGGTTCTCCCTGAATCAATGGAAGGAAATAGTTCAGTGCATCCACGGTTACATTATTTCCCTCTGGTGAAATCCATTCCTTCGGGAACTTCTTTTCCTTGTTTGCAACATTCTCAACGTCACAAGTCACAATCTCCACACGATATGGATTGTTACTGATTCTCTTAAATAGCATCATGACACCACTAATGCCCTGATTCAGACACATTTTGGCACCTTCATGGCCGATGCGCTCAGCCTCTGTCAAATCGGTTAAAGAACAAATGTGACTGCTGCAGCGCTGCATAACGTTTAATTCTATCGAACGCACCTTGCACTTCAAATGCTCGGAAGTAAAGGTCTCCAGTTCTTTTCCAATACCTGCATTTTGCTTATGGCCAAATGCATCCACCTTTATTTCTTCGGCAACATCCTTCGGAAACTGAATTCCCTCCGATACCGCAATGATAACGTCTTTATAACGAAGCATTGCCTGCTTAACATCATCTAAATACTTCTCCGGTGTAAACTGGCCCTCCGGCAAATAAATCAGGTGCGGTGCCGGTTCTCCATTAGCACGTAGCACACAGGAAGATGCTGCTAACCAACCGGCATCTCTACCCATGATTTCTACGATGGTAACA
>JAZUHV010000183.1:0-6468 GCA_045641925.1 Butyrivibrio sp. | reverse complement strand
ATTACTGCCCCTAGAGATGATTCAGAGGGCCAGATGAATGCCATGAAGTGGGCTTTGGAAAGCTCTGATCTGGAACCGACTGCAATAGATTATATC
This sequence comes from Butyrivibrio sp., assembly GCA_045641925.1. Classification (GTDB taxonomy): domain Bacteria; phylum Bacillota; class Clostridia; order Lachnospirales; family Lachnospiraceae; genus Eshraghiella. The sequence continues at coordinate 6,372 of JAZUHV010000183.1, read as the reverse complement.
AATGGTCATGCAACCGGAACCTCTAAAAATGATACTACGGAGACCGCTGCGATGGAGACCATCTTCGGTGACAATGCAGATACTTCCGTAGATTCTACAAAGTCCATGGTTGGTCACTGCTTAGGTGCTGCCGGTGCTGTGGAAGCGGTGTATTCCGTAAAGGCCTTAAATGAGAACGTAGTTCCTCCAACCATTGGTTACTCTGAGGAGGATTTGGTTACCTTAAAGGAGAGAGGCTTAAAGTTAGATTATACGCCGAACGTAAAGCGTGAGCGTGAGCTCCACACCGTTATGACCAATAACTTCGCATTCGGTGGATGTAACTGTTCTGTAATCTTCACCGATGAAGAGCATGAAGTAAGGGATGTTGAAAATCACAAGGTTGTTGTTACGGGTGCTGGTTTGGTAAGTACTCTTGGTAACAGCGTAGATGCATACATTGAAAATATTGATGCTGGTGCCGCACTTGCAGAGGATGGCACCTATAAGGTTGAAATCGGCAGAGACGATTTCGCTGAGCATGACATTAAGCTTGCCTTCTATCGTAAGCTCGATAAGCTTTCTCAGATTCAGGTTGTTTCCGGACGCAGCTGCTTAAAGAATGCTGGTGTTGAGGTTACAACAGAAAATGAGTTTAGAATTGGTATGATCATTGGTACTGCTGATGGTCCTGGAACCGAAATCATTGATTTCCATGAAGACTTGATTAAGGGCGGTCTGGAAAAGGGCTCCGCATTTAAGTTCCCTAATACGGTATACAATGCAGCTGGTGGTTACTTATCCATCAACTCCGGTGTGAAGGGTGTTAACGTTACGCTGACCAATGGTATGCAGGCAGGTCTTCAGAGTGTGGCTTATGCTTACAATGTTGTTAAGGAAGGCACCGAGGATATGATGATGGCTTGTGGTATGGATGAGAATACCGATACCATGCAGCTTCTTTATGATAAGCAGGGCTTCTTGGCAAAGGGCGCTGTAGCTCCTTATTCTGGAAACGGCAAGGCATTTACCTTGGGTGAGGGCGCAGTTTCCATGATGCTTGAGAGTGCAGAAAGTGCAGCGAGCCGTCAGGCAGAGGTTTGGGCAGAGGTTGCAGGCTATGCGATGACGCATGAATCCGTAACGGTTGGTACGCTTGCTGGTTCCGATGCAGCTTTAGATAAGGCAATTGTGCAGGCTTGTAAGATGGCTGGTATCGATGTCTCTGATGTTGATGCAGTGGTTGGCTTTGGTAATGGTAATGATGTGGTAGATGCAATCGAAATCGGTTCTTATGGCCGTGTATTTGGTGACAAGGTTGCCACACTTCCTGTTCTGAATATTAAGGATAAGGTTGGCGAAGGCAGAGCTGCAGTGGCTACACTTTCTGCAGTACATGCATCCTTAGTACTTGCAGGCAAGTTAAATGCGACACAGCCTGCATACAACTTTGTTGATGGAAAGGCAGTTTCAACTACCGTAGATACCACCAATTTTAAGAATATAGTAGTTACTTCTTTCGCTCAGGGCGGAAGTTACACCGCAATCGTATTAAAGAAGGCAAACTAGGAGGATTCAAATGAGTAGAGTTGCTATTGTAACGGGTGCATCCCGTGGAATCGGTAAGGCATGCGCATTAAGACTGGCGAAGGCTGGCTGCGATGTTGTAGTCAATTACAACAGCTCTGAAGCACCTGCACTTGCAGTTGTGGAAGAAATTAAGGCAATGGGCCAGAATGCAATCGCGTATAAGGCAAATGTTGCAGATCAGAAGGAAGTTAGCGGTATGTTCCGTGAAGTATTCAAGACCTTTGGACATATCGATATTCTGGTAAACAATGCCGGCGTTGTAGATGATGCATATCTTTTGATGATTAATAAGGATTCTGTTGACAAGAGTTATGAATTAAACGTGAAGGGCTATTTATATTGCGCACAGCAGGCTGCATTAAAGATGTTTAAGCAAAAGAGCGGTGTTATTGTAAATGTATCTTCTGTAAGCTCCAAGCTTGCATTGGCAGGTCAGGTTGTTTACTCCGGCACCAAGGGTGCGGTTAATTCCATGACGGCTACCATGGCAAAGGAATTGGGCCCATATGGGATTCGTGTCAATGCAGTAGCACCTGGTTTCATTCAGACAGAAATGATTGATGCTGTTCCAGATGAGAAGATGCAGGATTATATTAAGAACATTCCTCTTGGCCGACAGGGTAAGGTTGAGGAGGTTGCTGAAGTAGTAAACATGCTTGCAAGTGATGTGAGCTCCTATATCACCGGACAGGTTATCGTATTAGACGGAGGCTTGAGTCTGTAATGAATATTATTGAAATCAATAAAAGAATTAAACAACGTCCACCATTCCAGATGGTAGAACGTGTGCTTGATGTAGTTCCGGGTGAGTCCGTAACCGCATTAAAGAATGTATCTGTGAATGAACCATATTTTATGGGTCATTTCCCTGATGCTCCAATTATGCCGGGCGTTTTGGTCATTGAAGCATGTGCACAGGCCTGCTCTTTGGCAATTGAGGCGGAAGGAACCAATGAGGATACCATCTATGTACTTTTGAAGGTGGATAGCTTCAAGTTTGTTAAGCCAATTATTCCTGGCGATACCATGATTATGGAATGTAAAAAGACAATGGGCGCGAGTGGATTATATTCCTTCGCTGTAACCGTTAAAGTAAATGATAAGGTTCGCGCAAAGGGCGAGTTGAAGTTCACAGAGGTGAACCGCGAGTCCATCTACGCAGAGGATTAATGCGATGAAAACAGCTTTTATTTTCCCTGGACAGGGTGCTCAGTATGTTGGTATGGCGAAGGATTTCTATGATCAGATTCCGGAATGCAAAGCCATCATTGATGAAGCGGACGAAGTATTAGATTTTGATTTAAAGGCAATCCTCTTTGAGGAAAATGAATTAATCAACAAGACAGAATATACACAGGCTGCAATGCTTGCAGCAGAGTGCTGTATTTTAAAGGCCGTTGAATTAAAAGGAATCACCTGCGATGTTACCGCAGGCTTGAGCCTTGGCGAATATGCTGCATTGGTTGCGTCTGGCGCAATTTCCTTTGCCGATGCAATGAAACTGGTTCGCAAAAGAGGTCTTTACATGGAGACCGAGGTACCAGCAGGCAAGGGCGGTATGGCCGCTGTTATTGGTTTGGATGGTGCTGTAATTGTGGATGTTTGTGAGAAAATCACTGCAGAAAGCGGGAAGGTTGTGTCTCCGGCAAACTACAACTGCCCAGGCCAGATTGTAATCTCCGGTTATACGGAATCTGTACAGGCAGCTGTAGAACCATTGAATGAGGCTGGTGCCAGAATGGTATCCATTCTGAATGTATCCGGACCATTTCATTCCCCACTCTTACAGGGTGCAGGTGAGAAGCTTGCCGTAGAATTGGAGAATGTTGAGATTCAGGATCCACAGATTCCATATTTGAATAATGTTGCTGCTGAGGTAGTTACCTCTAAGGAAAACATTAAGTCAACCTTAGCACAGCAGGTTTACAATCCTGTTAAGTGGCAGCAGTGCGTAGAGAAAATGATTGCTGAAGGCGTTGAGACCTTCTATGAAATCGGCCCAGGAAAGACCCTGGCAGGCTTTATGAAGAGAATTGATCGCTCTAAAAAAGTAATTACCATCAACACTGTTGAGGATTTGAATGCTTTATAAAAAGCAGTAAGAGGGTGAAGTGAATGTGGGATGAAATTCTTCAGGACTTGGACGAACGTCGTGCAAAAGCAGAAGCAGGCGGTGGTCAGGCCCGCATTGATAAACAACATGAAAAGGGTAAATTAACTGCGCGTGAGCGCCTGGATATTCTGTTCGATGAAGGTACCTTTGTGGAACTGAATACTTTGATAGAGTCCCGTTGCACTGACTTTGGGATGGAAAAGAAAAAATATACGGGCGATGGCGTGGTGACTGGTTACGGTAAGGTAAATGGCCGTATCGTGTTTGCTTCCTCCCAGGATTTTACTGTGGGTGGCGGCGCACTTGGTGAATACCATGCGATGAAAATTGTAAATGCCATGGATATGGCTATGGATGCCAAGGCACCTTTTGTAGAAATTAATGACTCCGGTGGAGCACGTATTGAGGAAGGCATTGATTCCTTAAATGGGTATGGAAAGATGTTCCGTAGACACACCCTGATGTCCGGTGTGGCACCGCAGATTGCTGTTATCATGGGACCATGTGCTGGTGGGGCATGCTATTCTCCTGCATTGTGTGATTATGTTTTTATGACCAAGGATAATGGGCAGATGTATCTGACAGGACCGAAGGTCATTAAAGAGGTTACTGGTGAGGTCGTTACAACGGATGAATTAGGCGGAGCAGAGGTACATACCGCAAAGTCCGGTGTGGCACACTTTGTATATGATGACGACAGACAGTGCTTAGAGGGCGTCAGAAGGCTTTTATCCTATTTACCGGAAAATTTTGAGGAGAAGCCACCTGTGGCGGAACCTGTGAAAAAATATTACCACAAGAGAATGCGAGACATCGTATCTCCTTGCATGAAGATATCCTACGATATGCATGAGGTCATTGAAGAATTGGCTGATTTGGATACGTTCATGGAAGTTCAGAAGGACTTTGCGAAGAATATTATCGTTGGATTTATGCGCATAGAGGGCAAAACCGTTGGTGTGGTAGCCAATCAGCCGACCTTCCTTGCGGGTTCTTTGGATTTTAATTCTGGAGACAAGGCGGGCCGCTTCATTCGCTTCTGCGATTGCTTTAATATTCCAATCCTGACATTAGTGGATGTGCCTGCATTCCTGCCAGGAAAAAATCAGGAATATCAGGGAATTATTCGCCATGGCGCAAAGATACTGTATGCGTATTCAGAGGCAACGGTGCCAATGATTACCATTGTGCTTCGCAAGGCTTTCGGCGGCGCATATATTGCGATGGACAGTAAGGGAATCGGGGCAGATTTGGTATATGCCTGGCCAACCGCAGAAATCGCTGTAATGGGCGCAGATGGTGCTGTTAATATTATTGCAGCGAAGAAGATTAAAGAGGCCGAGGATCCGGAAACTGCACGTGCTGAGGCTATTAAGGAATACGAAGATAAGTTTATGAATCCATATGTTGCAGCTTCCCGTGGTTATGTGGATGAAGTGATTCGTCCGGAAGAAACCCGAGAACGTGTGATTAAGGGATTTGATTTATTGGAGCAAAAGAAGCGCCCAATCGTTGCAAAGAAACACGGAAACGTTCCAATGTAATTTTTACTCAGGGAGAAGAAAATGGACAACAACAATAATATTTATACGAATTATAACTACAAGCCTGAAACCAATACAAATTCTGCTGCAGGTGCGACTTATGGCCAGCAGATGAGCCAGGGAAATTCCCCATACTTCGGGACTACCAATGGACAGCCTGCTTATACTCAGCCACAGAATACTTATGCGCAGCCACAGACTGGTTATGCACAGCCACAGACTGGTTATGCGCAGCCACAGAACACGTATGCACAACCACAGGATACCGTAACTAAAACGAATGGCTTTGCACAGGCAGAAGAGGTCATTGATAACTCTGAGCAGTCCGTATACTATGGCTCTGATCCTTCAAACACTCCACTTCCAACCTATGGTAGCAATTCGCAGTCTGTTTATTATGGTGCAGAAACGGCACAGACTGGCTATGGTCAGCCAAATACCTACTCGCAGGCTGGTTATAATCAGCCGACATATGGTCAGCCAACAGGCTATGGTCAAAGTGCATATGGCCAGCCAAATTATGGTGCAACAAACTATCAGGCTACTAATTACAGCTATACGGATCCATCCTATGCACCGACTGCAACTCCTGTGCAGTCTTCCGGATTAGCGGGTGCGTCTATGGGACTTGGTATTGCGGGTTTGGTTTGTTCCATTACATTCTGGCTTTCCGTCATTGGATTTCCAATGAGCATTGCCGCATTGGTTATGTCTGGAATTGCTTCAAAGAGAATGGGCGCCTGCTTTGGCAAAGCAAAGGGCGGACGTATCACTGGTATCATTGGTACAGTCATTGGCGGTCTTATGATGTTTTTCTGGAGTATAGTTATTATTGGGTTTATGATGGATATGTAGTAAAGGTTGAATTTGACCACAAAATACGGTATAGTTATGGTATCAAGTAACTATATGAAGTGGTGTTTATGAAACAAAATTCCTTACAGAATGAAACAGAAACGGTTATGGCAATGGAAACGAAGGCGAAGCATCGCCTGCTTCCTGCTATAATCGTTTTTTTTGCGTTTATATTGCTCTGGGGCGGGGCTTTTGGATGTAGTTGTTCAAAACAGGTAGAACCAGAAACGGAGACAGAATCAGAGACGGAAACGGTCACGGAAGCACCAACGGAGCCGGAGACAGAAACAG
>JAZUHV010000182.1:0-21587 GCA_045641925.1 Butyrivibrio sp. | reverse complement strand
GGTAGCGTAACATTATTTGTTGGCTGGAAAAAGAAAACGGAATTTGATGGAACTCTGATTATTCATGTTAAGGATACCGGTATGGGTATTTCAGAGGAAGGCTTGAAGGATTTATTCACTTCCTTCCAGCGCTTGGATGAGAAAAAGAATCGAAATATTGAGGGAACGGGTCTGGGTCTTGCCATTACCAAGCAGCTGGTGGAATTAATGGAGGGTGAGATTACAGTTACCTCCGAATACCAAAAGGGCTCAGTATTTGCAGTGGAAATTCCGCAACCGATTGTCAATGTTGAAAATGTGGAAGCCTTCAGATTAGGGACAGTGGTTGAGAAGCCTTCGGGTAATCTGGTTACGAAGGATACAAAGATATTGATTGTTGATGATGTTCTGATGAATTTGCGTGTTGTTCAGGGACTTTTAAAAGGATCGCAGATATCCATTGTTTCTGTACAAAGTGGACGTGAAGCACTTGAAGAGGTGGAACATGACCAATTCGATGTCATTTTCTTAGATCATATGATGCCGGAAATGGATGGAATTGAAACCTTCCGCATTATGAAGGAAAAATATGGAGAAAAACTGGGGGATACTCCGGTAATTATGTTGACGGCAAATGCAATCTCCGGTGTGAAGGAGGAGTATTTAAACGAGGGCTTTAGAGGTTATTTGAGTAAGCCGGTATCTCGGGATGCTTTGCAGAAATGTTTACGCGAGTTTCTTCCGGCAGATAAAATTGTCGAATAATTATTTTCCTTTTGTTGACAAGCATTCTTAGGGGTGCTATGATTTCAACTGAAGTAGAGGTTGCGCGATTTAAGAGTAACCCATGGGATGCGGCCAACGCAGAAGAACATGGATGAAAGGAGAGAGCGCCGAAGCGGATTTGATGGCAAGAATCCTGCTGGGCACGAGGCAAATAGCTTCGTGACTGTCATCGTTTCATTAGAACACGATGGGGAGCTACTTAAGGCGAAAATTTACCGCGAAAGGCGGATTGCTTTAAGAGTTCAGGTCGTGTCTGAACTCTTTTATTTTGTTCAGACGCAGTTTATTAATTCATCCAAGGAGGATAAGATGTCAGTATTTACAGGATCCGGTGTAGCAATGGTTACACCAATGAATGCAGATGGCAGTGTAAATTACAATGCACTGGCCGATTTTATCGATTGGCAGATCGATAATGGAACAGACAGTATCATCATTTGTGGTACCACAGGTGAGGCTGCAACACTTTCAGAAGAGGAGCACATGGACGTAATTCGTTTCTGCGTACAGCAGACGAAGAGTCGCGTCCCAGTTATTGCAGGTACCGGTTCTAACTGTACCGCTACTGCTGTGGACCTTTCTGTTAAAGCCGCAGATTGTGGCGCAGATGCGTTATTGTGCGTGACCCCATATTACAATAAGTGTACCCAGAGCGGTTTGTATGCACACTTTGCTGATGTAGCAAACGCTGTAAAGGTACCGGTTATTCTTTATAATGTTCCAGGTCGTACCGGTGTAAATATTCAGCCGGCTACCGCAGCAAAGCTGTTTGCGGATGTCGATAATATCGTAGGTATTAAGGAAGCCAGCGGCGATCTTTCTCAGATTGCACAGCTGATTCAGTTGACTGACGGTAAGATGGAAGTTTATTCTGGAAATGATGACCAGATTGTTCCAATTATGTCTCTTGGCGGACTTGGTGTTATCTCCGTATTGGCAAATGTTGCTCCACGTGAGACGCATGAAATGTGTCAGGCAGTTTTGGATAGCGATATTAAGAAGGCCGGCCGTATGCAGATTGAGGCAATCAATCTTTGCAATGCCCTGTTCTGTGAGGTAAATCCAATCCCTGTTAAGCATGCGTTGAACCTGATGGGCTTCCCATTCGGACCACTTCGTAAGCCATTATCTCCAATGGACCCTGCAAACTTAGAAAAGTTAAAGAAGGCATTGGTAGAGTACGGAATCAAACTCGCATAAGGAGAAATGATATGACAGAGATTATTATGCATGGCTGTAATGGTAAGATGGGACAGACCATTACCAATTTGTTAATAGGGGATTCCAATGCGAAGATTGTAGCCGGAATCGATCCGTTCGATGATGGTCATAATGCATATCCGGTATTCCCAAGCATTACAGAGTGCACCGTTAAGGCGGACGTCATCATTGATTTTGCATCCCCGAGGGCAACTGACAGTTTGCTTGACTATTGTGTAGCAAATAATGTTCCATTGGTTCTTTGCACAACAGGACTTTCTGAGGAACAGCTGCTACGTGTGGAAGAGTGTGCAACGAAGGTTGCTATCTTAAAGAGTGCAAATATGTCTCTTGGAATCAATACCTTATTCAAGGTTTTACAGCAGGTGGCACCATTATTTGCCGAAGCTGGTTACGATATTGAAATCGTTGAGCAGCATCACAGATTAAAGGTGGATGCGCGAAGCGGAACTGCTCTGGCATTAGCAGATGCCGTAAATGACAGTCTGCCTGAAAAGTATGAATATGTATTTGACCGCTCTGCAAGACGTGAGAAACGTCCTCAGAAGGAAATTGGTATCAGCGCGGTGCGCGGTGGCACAATTGTTGGTGATCATGAAGTAATCTTTGCAGGAGAGGATGAAGTTATCACCTTTAAGCATACTGCCTATTCTAAGGCTGTATTTGCCAAGGGAGCAATTGAGGCTGCTAAGTTTTTGAAGGGACAGCCTGCCGGTCATTATACGATGAAGGAAGTAATCGGCTAGAAAAATTCTGCATATTGAGAAGGATGTGAAGTTATGAAAAGATTCATTGTAGTGTTACTTCTTATGCAAATTGCGGCATGTTTGCTTTTTGGATGCTCGTCAAAAGAAGATCCTCTTAAGGATTACCTTCCGGAAAATATCGAGAAATTAGAAGATGGAACATATCGCTTCTATATTGAAATTACACCTCCATCCACCGAAGGGGAGTCTCAGACCAATATTGTTATCGAAGAATTTTATTCGTATAAATTAATAGTCAGAGGTGATTCGAAGGATGATATCTATATGGTATTTACTGAGAATTTAAACCAAAGCTATGAAGAAATTGAGAAAAAATGGAGACAGTCGGTGGAGAATAGCAGTATCCCGGAAAATCCCTATGAGGAATTGATTTACGTTTTCCATGAATGAGAAAAAGCCCATCCGCCGGATGGGCTTTTTGATGTATGCATTATTCGAAGAAGAAGTTGCCGCCATTCGCCACATAGCAGCGCTTGCACATTGGGCGGTATTTATCATTGCCACCGATATCGACCTGAGGAGCATTCATGATGACATGACCGGTTTCATCGATACGGGCATTGATGGTTGCCTTGGCACCGCAGCGGCAGATGGTCTTGATTTCCGTAATGCTTTCTGCCAATTCAAAGAGACGCTCGGAGCCAGGGAACATCTTTGTGTGACTGTCGGTTTTTAATCCAAAGCAAATGATTGGCAGACCAAAACTGAGCTCATACAATTCTTCAATTTGACGAGGGGTGGCAAACTGTGCTTCGTCAACAAGAACGACATCAGGCATCTTACCATCGCAGGCGCGGGAGATGACATCACGGATGTGTTCCTCGGCGGAAAACGTTGTACAAGGGCTTTCTAGCCCTACACGGGACTTAATCACCGATACACCCTCACGCGTGTCTGTAGACGGCTTTAAGAGCGCTACAAACATCCCTTCCTCCTCATAATTATGTTTGGTCATCAAAAGATTGGCTGATTTGGAGGAATTCATGGTTCCATACTTAAAATACAATTTTGACATAATCTATACCTTCTCTTATTCATCATTTTCTATTGCGTCCAATTCACGAAGCCACAACTGCATACAGGCATCCGATGGCATTCTAAAATCCCCACGAGGGGAGAGCGTTACGGAACCGACCTTTGGTCCATCCGGTAAACAGGAACGCTTATACTGCTGGCTAAAGAAACGTTTATAAAAGACCTTAAGCCAGAATAAAATGTCTTTTTCTGAAAATTCATCATCGAATGCATATTTTGCCAATCGATAAATTTTTCGTGGTGCGAAGCCATGGCGTAGCACGTTGTACAGGAAAAAGTCGTGTAGCTTATATGGTCCCACCAGACATTCCGTTTCCTGTGTAATATGGTCATTGACCGGTGGCAAAAGCTCCGGACTGATTGGCGTGGAAAGAATGTCGGATAATACGCATGGCAAGGCTTCGTCTTTGCAGGTCTTTGCATAGTAGGCAATCAGGTGCCGAACCAGCGTTTTCGGAACGGAAGCGTTAACAGCATACATGGACATATGATCTCCATTGTAGGTGGCCCAGCCCAGTGCCAGCTCAGAAAGATCTCCGGTTCCAATGACAAGTCCATTGTACATATTCGCAAGGTCCATCAGAACCTGGGTGCGTTCCCTTGCCTGGCTGTTTTCATAGACTACATCGTAGGTTTCTTCCGGGTGGGAGATATCCTTAAAATGCTGCTTTACCGAAGCCTCAATACAAATTTCCTTGAGTGTGAGGCCGAGTGCCTCTGCCAATTGACAGGCATTCTGTCTGGTGCGACTGGTGGTGCCGAAGCATGGCATGGTGACTGCGATGATATTGGAGGGGTCCATTTTTAACATCTGGAAGGCCTTTGCCGTAACCAAAAGCGCGAGTGTGGAATCTAACCCACCAGAGATGCCTACGATGGCCGACTGTGCATTCGTGTGCTGCATACGCTTTTTTAATCCCATCGCCTGCATGGTAAGAATTTCTTCGCAACGAGCATCCAGTAGTGCTGCATCCATCGGAACAAAAGGCATTGGGTCAATGCTACGGAATAATCTTAAATTTTGTAATTGTAACGAGAATGGAACATGATAATATCCATCCTGTCGGTTGATAAAGGTGGTCATGCGCATGCGGTCATTTTGTAAACGCTCCAAATCAATTTCAGCATAGACAGACCCGGTAGTGTACCGCGGGCTTTCTGCCAGAATTGTGCCATTCTCTGCTATGATATTGTGTCCGCAAAAGATTAAATCCTGTGTGGATTCACCTTCTCCGGCATCTGCATATAAATAAGCGCATACCAGACTTCCGGAGTGCATCTTAACAAGATTTTTACGGTAGTCCGCCTTGCAGATGGATTCGGAAGAAGCGGAAGAATTGACCAAAATAGTGGCGCCATTCATCGCATGAGAAACGCTTGGCGGATTTGGAACCCATAAGTCTTCACATAATTCAACCCCAATGCGACATTCCGGCATTTCGTTGCATTCAAACAGGATATGAGTTCCGAAAGGCGTTGGAAAATCCATTCCTTCGGTGACCATAATGTTTTCTGCAGGTGCTGGCGAAAAATGCCTGCGCTCGTAATATTCTGAATAGTTTGGAATGTGCGTCTTTGGAATCAGTCCTAATACACGTCCGTTTCCGATTGCCGCAACCACGTTGTATAAGCAGTTCTGATACCGATATGGTAGTCCTACAAAGGCCAGAATACTACGGCCTGCAGTGTATTCGGCGAGAGAGGACAGGCTCTCCAACGCAGCCCTTAAAAGGCTTTCCTGTAAAAATAAATCCTGACAGGTATATCCGGTGAGTGAAAGCTCTGGAAATACGGCAATGGAAGCACCTTCCACAATGGCCTCGTCGATTAATTTTCGGATGTTCTGCTCATTTGCAAGTGGGTCCGCTACCACCACCTGAGGTGTCATGCAGGCCACACGTAAAAAATGATCTTTCATAATCCATCTCCCTGATTCGATTTGATTCGAATTTTTGTGCGGATACGCTTTTTCAGTATAAAATATGGTAGTCGATTTTTCAATGATGTGGTAGAATTTAAATGATATGGATTTACAAATCTCATAAGGGATAATCGCAAAAAAGGAGATTATTATGATTCTTTCCAACATTACTTTTTTCGGATGGGAATTTGCAGAAAAAATTGGCTTTATTAAGCCGGAATTTATAGATGAATTATGGTGGTTTGCGGCGGCAATTGCAGGGCTGGCACTGATTGTAATGGCGGCGGAAATCGTTCTTGCCGTGAAGCGCTACCAGTATGAGAAGCCATTTGTGGGCAATATTCTTATGGCGGCTTTCTCTCTTGTATTTGGGCTTTGGACCATGGTTGGAACCAACCTACTGGTTGACCAGTTCGAATTGAGTGCGGACTTTACGAATGTGCTGGAGTATGCACTATTTATGGTGGGCTTAATATTGTTTGTGGGATATGTTCTGTATACCTACTTTGAAGAGATTCCGCCAATTTGTAATGCGCTCTTAATCGTAACGACAGTATTTGCCATTGCTGCCTTTGTGATGGATACGCTTGGGGCAATGAGTCTGGCTACCGGTGCTTTTTATATGTTGGTTTATGTGACCATGATTTTAGCTGTACTTGCGATTCTTGCACTGGTCAGATTGTTTATTACCGGAAAATCCAAGTATGTAATTTATTTAATTTCACTGGTGATTCTGGTGGGCGCTTGCACCTTTAATTTCTGTAATCAGAAGTCCTTATTTGCAGAAAATGCACTGTTTGATTATCGATTGGCTATGCTGGTTTATCTGCTTGCAATTTTGGTTTATGGACTTGTGGATACCCTTAAAAAGTCCAGTGAGGAGCCTGTTTCAATATCTGAAGGTGAATTAGCACAGGCTGAGACGAAGGAAGAACTTGGGAATGCAATTGATGTTTCCCTTCCTGCGTTTGAACCGGATTTGATGGAATCAGAGATTGAGGTGACAGATTTGTCAGAGCAGGAGAACGTGACTGATTCTGAAGCTGTGACTTCGTCAGAAGTTGTGGAACTGAAGGAGGAGCAGAAAAAAGAAGAAAAGAAGGCACCAAAGAAGCCTTCCTATAGTCCGCATTATACCGACTTTTTGACGGAGCTTCGTAATCGTATTTTCTTTATGGAGCAGTTAAAACAGGTTCAGAGTGAAGAAAATTATGAAAAGAACATTGCCGTCGTTGTATTCGATGTAGATGAATTAGCAAAGATTAATGAAACGCATGGGTTTTCAACGGGTGATCAGGTCCTTCGCCTTGCAGCGACCGCTATTTCTACCTCTTTCGGTGATGTGGGAGATTGCGCCCGTATCGATGGTGATGGATTTGCAGTTATTGTGAAGGATTCCAAGCCAGGCATTATTAGTCAGCGACTTTTGGTGATGCTAGAGGCTATTAAGAATTATAACGAAAAGGCAGATGTGAAGGTTTCTATTTCCTTTGGCTATGCGGTTTACAGCGGCAAAGGAGATTTGAACATGGAAGCATTGCTTCGTATGGCAGAAAAACGCACAGAAGAAAAACGTTCTTAATTCGTAAATTTGAATCAGGGTTTAGAAGGAAGAAGATTGGCCTAAAATCGCAAATCTTCTTCCTTTTGTCCTATATTTAGGACAACAAATATGATTGAATGAATTGAAAAATGATTATGAGGAGTAGATGTCGATGTCATTGGATATTTATACCGGAGCATCCGGCCATGGTAAAACATATCGATTATATGAGGAACTGGTAACGGAGGCCACAAAGCATCCAGCCAAAAGATATTTATTAATTGTTCCTGAGCAGGGATCTTTAATGGCGCAGAAGAGCATTGTGCGTATGCACCAGAATCATGGCGTGTTTAATATTGATGTGCTGACTTTTGGACGCCTGGCGTATCGTATATTTGAGGAACTGGGAGTGGAACTTCCGGAAACTTTGGATGAGACAGGAAAGAATTTGATTATCCGTCACGTGATGGAGGATGTACGTGCGCAATTAAAGATTATTCATCCAAGCAAACGACAGGGACTGATAGGGGATATTAAGTCTGTTATTTCGGAAATGAAGCAGTATGGAATTCGCCCGGAGGATTTGCAAAAGACCATTGATTCCATGCAAAACGATAATCGTCTGAAAGCAAAAATGCAGGATATCGAACGCATTTATGAGGGCTTTGAGGCGGCTCTTTCCGGTCGATTTGTGACGGCGGAGGATAAGCCTGAGCTGCTTTTGAAGATGATTGAGCGCTCTGACTTTTTAAGGGATACGATTGTGGCTTTTGACGGGTTTACCGGATTCACACCAGTACAGTATCGCCTGCTTACACATATGCTGCAGGTGTGTGAACGTGTGATTGTTACAGCAACCCTGCCAAATGATGAGAAGGCCAATGTGATTCGCGGAGAAGAAGAACTCTTTTATATGAGCAAGCAGATGATTGCAAAGTGTGGCGAATTAGCAGACCAGTGTCAGGTTCCGTTCCGGGTTATTGCACTGGAGACAGACTCTGAAAAGTATCGCTTTGCGAAGGCTCCTGATTTGGATTTTTTGGAAAAGCATCTGTTGCGCTATGATGGAGCAAAATTTCAGGGAACGGCAAGCGCGATACAAATTGTGCATATGAGTAAGAATGCGGAAGAAGTGCATTATGTAGCTGCTGATCTGATGAAACAGGTGCGTGAAAATGGTATGCGCTTCCGTGATATTGCAATTATCACGGGCGAGTTGTCCTTATACAGCAAGGAAATCAATCGAACCTTTACAGAGGCAGGCATCCCTTTCTTTTTGGATGAAAAGCGCAGCGTTCTTGGCAATCCGCTAGTCGAACTGGTACGCGGTGCACTTGCTGCAATTCTGGATAATGCCTCCTACCAAAGCGTTTTTTATTTACTGAAAAATGCACTGTTCCCAGTTCCGGTGCGGGAAGTTGACTGCCTGGAAAATTATGTTCTTTCCTTAGGAATTCGTGGATGGAAAAACTACTCGGAGCGTTTTGTACGCAAATATCCGTCCAAAAATGTGACTGGGTATGAGTTGGATTCCATGAATAAAACCCGCGAGCGCATAATGGAATTATTTGGGCCATTTCTTACAGAAATGACAAAGAAAAAACAGACGGTAAAGGGCTATGTCACCGCCATTTATCAGTTTTTGGAAAATTTGCAGGTTTATGAACAGATGAATGGTATGGCTGAGGAACTGGAAGCTGCAGGCCGTACGGAGCAATTGGTAAGAGCCGCAGAGATGCGTAAAATGTATGGCACCATTATGGAACTGCTGGACAGATTTTATGCCCTGATGGGAGACGAGGAGATGCCTCTTCGTGAGTTTGCGGATATTCTGGATGCAGGTCTGGGTGAGATTAAGATTGGTGTGATACCGCCTAGCGTGGACTGTGTTACCATTGGCGATTTGAAGAGAACCCGTTTGGAACGCGTGAAGGTGCTTTATGTGATTGGTGTAAACGAGGGAATCATTCCAAAGGGTGAGGATCATCGTGGCGTATTATCTGAGCAGGAACGCATTCGCCTGGAGGAATGTAAACTGGAGCTCGCACCTACCGCCAGAAAGAAAATCTATGAACAGAATTTCTATTTGTATCTGAATTTGACTGAGTCTGAAAATAAATTGATTCTTACGTATCATGATGCCAATGATAAGGGGGAAAAGGCAAGAGCATCCCGCCTGATTCAGATGCTTACAAAGATGTTTGGCGATGAGATTCATATGAATTTGAGCACCGATGCTTTAAGCTTGCTTTCTGGCCCGGGAAATGCGATTCATTTGGCTACACAGGTGAAGATAGAGCAGGGGGAAAATGATAAGGACATATCCATTAACGAGGGCTGCAAACGATTACTAACCTATTTGTGGAAAGAGGAACCCTATCATTCCAAACTACTGCAAATGTTAAATGCCTACCTGACGGATACCCGTGAGGATTCCCTAACGCAGCTTGCTGCCAAAAAACTATACGAGGAATTGGAATATGCAAGTGTATCCCGCGCGGAAAAATATGCTTCCTGCGCTTTTGCGCATTTCGTGTCCTACGGTTTGAATTTGGAAGAACGAAGAATCTATGAAATCAGCGATGCGGACATGGGTAATATTTTCCATAGAGTATTGGAGCTTTTGGGCGGTGGCCTGATGCAGGAAGGCCGAACCTTCGCTGATTTACAGGATGAGGAACGATCTTCGCTGATTCGCACCTGCTTTGATAAAGCAACGGTAGATTATGGAAATTCTATCTTTGTGGATTCAAAGGCAAATGCGTTTATTCGTGAGCGTCTGATCCAGATTCTTGATCGAACGGTTTGGGCGTTAGGAAAGCAGCTGGAGGCCGGAAAATTCACGCCGAAGATATTGGAAAAGAAATTTGCCTTTGAATTTGATGGCATGGGCTATTATGGCAAGATTGACCGCGTGGATTTGTATGAGGAGGACGGCTCCGTTCAGGTGAAAATTATCGACTACAAATCCAGCGAGCATGATATTAAATTTGAGGATGTTTATGCAGGTCTGCAATTGCAGCTACTGGTTTATTTGCAGGACACACTGCGTACGATTGAGCAGACCAATCCTACAAAAGCTGTTATCGCGGCAGCAGCTTTTTATAATGAAATCAATAATCCTTATGTGGACGTTAAGAAGGAAGATGAAGATACACAGATGGCTATCCTGGATAAATTACGTCCGACCGGTTTAGTGAATCATATGAGTGCAGAGGCATTGGATGAACGAGAGTCCGGACGCTCCCTGGTTGCTCCTTTTTCGATTAAAAAAGATGGGGAGGTAACCATCAAGGGAAACGTTCAGACGGATGAGCATTTGCGAGAACTGGCACAGTATGCGACTGCAAAAATGGGCCAAATGAGCCGCGAAATCGCGGCAGGAAACATTGCAGTGAATCCGTATAAAGATTCCTGTAAATTCTGCCCATATGCTTCAATTTGCGGCTTTAATCGACCGGGACATGCAGGAAAGTATCGTAATAAGCTGAAGGTTCCGGAAGAGGAACTTTGGATGAAATTGAGAGAGGAGGTGGCTTTATGGGATGGACAGTAGAACAACAGGCTGCGATTGATGCCAGAGACTGTAATTTGTTAATTAGCGCTGCAGCTGGTTCCGGAAAAACCTCTGTCCTGGTAGAGCGAATCGTAACGCGGGTTCTTGACCCAGTGCACCCGATTGATATTGACTCCATTGTCGTGGTTACATTTACAACGGCAGCCGCCTCAGAGATGAAGGATCGTCTGCTTAAGCGCCTGCAGATGGAAATTGATAAAAGGCCAAATGACCGTCACCTGATTCGCCAGATGGCTTTGGTTGATCATGCACGCATTTGCACGATTGACAGCTTCTGCTCCTATGTATTGCGCAATTATTATAATGTCATTGATCTGGACCCGGCTTTCCGAATTGGGGAAGAGGGCGAATTGAAGCTTCTTCAAAATGATGTATTTCATGCATTGACCGAACGGTACTTTGAAGAAGCTGACCCGGATTTCCTGAATTTTGTAGATGCCTTCTCGACGGATAAAAAACTGACGCAGCTTTATGATCATGTGATTCGTTTATATGAATATGCACAGAGCACATCCTGGCCGGAAAAATGGCTCTTGGGATGCCTTTCTTTATATGAAATCCAAAGCGTGGAAGAATTATTGGCACATCCTCTTTTACGGGATACGATGCAATTTATTCGAAATGCCTGCCGTGATTCTTTGAAGGACCTGTATCGTGCCAAGCAGATTATTGCAGAGTGCTCTGCGGTTGCCAATTACGAAGACGCGATTGATTCATATATAGATAAATTAACGAAAATGTGTGGCGCAGATTCTATCACGGCAATGCGACAGATTGCTGCAGAGCCGGCAGCAGCATTTAAGTCTGTGAAGGAAAACTGCGAGGAAAAGAAAATTGTTACGGAAATTCGTGACCGCGTTAAGAAGCGCATAGAGGGATTTCTGGGCCAGTATCTGGCAGAGGATGAAGCGGAAATTTTAAATGGATTGTCGATTGTGCGTCCGTATGCTGCTGTTTTGGCAAAGCTAACGCTTGATTTTTCCAAGGCCCTAATGGCAGAAAAAGAGCAACTTGGAATTTTGAGTTTTTCAGATATTGAGCATATGGCTCTTCGCGTTTTACGGGACCCACAGACGGGAAACAGAACCGAGGTCGCGAAGGAGCTTTCCTCGATTTATGAAGAGATATATATCGATGAATATCAGGATAGCAGCTTTGTTCAAGAGGCAATTCTGACCGCTGTTTCCCGTGTGGAGGATGGAGCACCAAATATCTTTATGGTGGGCGATGTGAAGCAGAGTATTTATCGCTTCCGCCAGGCCAGACCGGAAATCTTTAACCAGAAATATAAGGAGTACACACGCTATAGCGAGGGCTCATTTGTTGAAAATGAGAAGTATCTGATTGAATTAGGTCAGAATTTCAGAAGTGCTGAGAATGTTTTGACCTGTATTAATGATATCTTCTTTGCATGCATGCATGAAAGTGTCGGTGACATTGAATATACCGATGAAACGAAACTGAATTTTGGTGGTAATGTGAACCCTTCATCAGAGATTAGTAAGACAGAAGTTTTGATGATTGATTCTGTTGATAAGGGCTTGACGGACGATGCAGAAAAGGCTGAATTATGTGCGCATGTTATTGCCAACCGGATTCTTGAATTGCAAAAAGAAAATCCGGGACTGAAGCTGAAGGATATTGCCATCCTGCTTCGCAGTGTGGATACGAAGGGTCCACAGTATGCTTCTGTATTAGCAGCCCATGGCATCGGCTCCGTATTTGTGGCATCCAAAGGATATTTTGCTGCAATGGAAATTCAGGATGTGACAAATTACCTTACAATCATTGATAACCCACGTCAGGATATTCCTTTAGCCGGGGTAATGCGCTCATTCTTCGCATATTTTACGGCAGAGGAACTAGCGAAGCTTAAGTTTGACAGACGAAATGAGAGTCTGTATGACTGTCTTTGCGAGGCTGCTGAGGGAGAAGATGAATTGGGAGTGCATTGCAGGCAGTTTTTGGAGCAATTGGAGGAATATCGCCGAATCAATCGCATGCTTCCAATTTGTGAATTGCTAAATGCATTAATCTATCGTAGTGGGTTCTATGATTATGTGGGCCTTCTGGATGCAGGAAACCTACGGAAGGCAAATCTAAGACTCCTGGTAGATAAAGCAGAGGAGTTTGAAAAGGGAAGTTATTCAGGATTGTTCCGATTCCTAAAATATATCGAGGACTTAAAGGCCTATAAATTGGATCAGGGTGAGGCGGCAATGAATACCGAACAGGATGATGCAGTCCGTATTATGACCATTCATAAGAGTAAAGGTCTGGAGTTCCCTGTCGTATTTTTAGGAGATGCGCATTCGAATTTTAGTAGTAAAGATGGGTCCGCATCTATTTTGATGAGCGATCAGGTGGGTGTGGTATTGAACCAAATTAATCCAAAACGCCGCACAAAGCGTATTCCACCTGTGAAACGTATGATGCAGCATCAAATTGATTGCGAGGCTGTGGGAGAGGAAATTCGCATTTTGTATGTGGCATTGACACGTGCTGTGAATAAATTCATCGTGGTTGGCTCAGTTTCTCAAAGACAAATGGATTTGTATATGCAGATGGCGGGACAGTCCTACGACATGAATTATATTTTGGAAAATCGAAGTTATATGTCCATGATTGCTCCGGTGGCAATGTCGCCGCGTGCAAAGGGAGATTTTGTTTGTAAAATTGTGGACAATGAAACCCTGCTGGCGCAGATTCAGACAGAAGCAGTTCTTCGCAAGAGCGCACGCCTTGCGGATTATCTGCAGCAGATGCAGACCGAGGAAAAGGATTTGTCCGATGTGCAGGCTGTGATGGAATATCAGTATCCATATCAAATGACAACCATGCTTCGTAGTAAATATTCTGTTTCCGATTTGAAGCATGCTGCGATGGAGGAGAACGAAAATCTGGCAGGAAGTGTTGTGCCACCTTCTGAGGAAAAACCGATTCCGTCCTTTATGCAGACAGGGGAGCAGCTGATGAAGGCAAACGAAAATGCCGGAACGATTTATGGTAATGCTTATCATAAGTTCTTTGAACTGTTGGATTACAATCGTTGTCAGACTGCAGCAGATTGTGCGGTATACCTGAAGGAACTGGTGCAGACTGGACGTATGCAACAAAACGCGGCGGATTGTATTGAGCCTAGCAGGTTTGAACATTTCCTAAAGACGGATTTGGGAAAACGCATGGGTGCAGCCGCTTTACGCGGGGAACTGTTTCGCGAGCAACCATTCATCATGGAGGTGGATGGCAGTGAGGTGGCCGAAGGTGCTCCTGCCGATGAAAAAGTCCTGATTCAGGGTATTATTGATGCCTTCTTCTATGAAGGCGATGATGTATACATTGTTGATTATAAAACAGACCATGTGGATTCTTTAGAAACGCTGGTGGAGCGGTATCAAAAGCAGCTGATTCTCTACGAGGATGCGATTTCTAAGGTAACCGGAAAGACAGTGAAGGACTCCTTCCTTTACTCGACAAGGCTTGGAAAGGCGATTTCCATTCACGAAGCATAAAAAAACAGATGCATTGCAGTGATTTGCAAATGCATCTGTTTTTTTGTGTGTTTTTCCACAAGGTAAGCATAAAAAATATAAAAAAGTTATTGACAACTAACACAGGTTAGAATAAACTAACCAATGAAGTTAGACAGAACTAACCAAATAAAAAGAATGTGAGGGGATGAAATGATGCCGATTGTTTTAGCGCCGATTGGAGAAGAAAACATCATTCATAAGGTCGGTGGAAGCGATCAGGTTAAGCATCACCTGGCAGAACTTGGATTTATTGCCGGAACACCGGCAACTGTTGTGGCTTGCGTAAATGAAAACATCATAATCCGTGTTCGTGAGACAAGGGTGGCGCTTGGTCAGGAATTGGCCAGAAAGATTATGGTCTAGTAGAAAGGATAGGAACAGAGATGAAGACATTACGTGATGTCAAGGTAAAGGAAACCGTTACAGTAGTAAAGATTACCGGAACGGGAGCAATCAAAAGAAGAATTATGGACATGGGTATCACAAAAGGAGTGGAAATTTATGTAAGAAAAGTCGCTCCTCTTGGAGATCCTGTGGAAATTACAGTTAGAGGCTATGAGCTGTCTCTTCGTAAAGAAGATGCGGTCATGATAGAAGTGGAGTAGAAAGGCGAAGAAGATTATGGGAATCACAATTGCATTAGCAGGTAATCCAAACTGTGGTAAGACCACATTGTTCAACGCATTAACCGGTTCTAACCAATTTGTTGGTAACTGGCCAGGGGTTACCGTGGAGAAGAAGGAAGGCAAACTGAAAAAACATGAAGAAGTTACCATCATGGATTTGCCAGGAATCTACTCCCTTTCCCCATACACTTTGGAGGAAGTTGTAGCCCGTCAGTATTTGATTGATGAGCGTCCGGATGTCATTTTGAATTTGGTAGACGGAACAAACTTAGAGCGTAACTTATATTTGACCACGCAATTGGTGGAGCTAGGAATACCAGTAGTAGTTGCTGTTAATATGATGGATGT
Source organism: Butyrivibrio sp. (assembly GCA_045641925.1). Taxonomy (GTDB): domain Bacteria; phylum Bacillota; class Clostridia; order Lachnospirales; family Lachnospiraceae; genus Eshraghiella. The sequence goes on along the minus strand of JAZUHV010000182.1, from coordinate 6,251 downwards.
TGTTCGAAAGAATGGCGACAAAATTAACATGGAAGAGCTTTCCCGTGTGCTTGGTTGCAAGGTGGTAGAGATTTCGGCGTTAAAGAATGAGGGCGTAATGAAAGCTGCAGAAGTGGCAATCCAGGCAGCGAAGAGCACCAAAACTATTCCAATGCATAGTTTCTCTGGCCCTGTGGAGCACGCGCTTGCACATATTGAGGAAGCGCTCTTGCATGATGAACCAGAAGAGCAGCAGAGATGGTATGCAATCAAGCTGTTTGAACGTGATGAGAAGGTAATCGAAAAACTTGGCATTACAGAGGAACAGAAGCAGCATATTGAAGCAGATATTCAGGCTGCGGAAAAGGAACTGGATGATGATTCGGAGAGTATCATTACCAATGAAAGATATATTTACATTGCCGGAATTATAAAGGGCGTTTTACAAAAGAAGAATAAAAACAAGTTATCTATTTCCGATAAGATTGACCGTGTGGTAACCAATCGTTTTGCCGGTTTGCCAATTTTTGCAGCAGTTATGTTTTTGGTATATTACGTATCTGTGACAACAGTTGGTACCTGGGCAACTGACTGGGCGAATGATGGCTTGTTTGGAGATGGTTTTCACCTGTTTGGTATTGGTTCTGCTGCATGCGAAGAGGCATCTGGTGAGTATGACGCTGCAATGAATGCAATCGATGCATATGTCGGATTGATCACGGATGACGAAGATGAAATTGATGCAGATGCAATGATGGAAGCAATTGACAACTTTACGTCCGATGAAGCATGCGTCACCATTACCGTGGAGGATGAAGAGGACTTACATGAAGATGAAATTATTGTATATTACGACACCGTTCCGGATGATGCGGGGGATGACGTAAATGCAATGTCTTATATGGAAGCCGTAGAGTATGTGAAAACAAATGGTTTTGATGCTCCTGAACATTCCGAATATGGTGTGTGGGTTCCTGGCGTGCCTGTATTGGTGGAACAGGGTCTGGATGCCTTGAACTGTGTGGATTGGCTTAAGAGCCTGATTTTGGATGGTATCGTAGCTGGTGTGGGTGCTGTACTTGGATTCGTTCCACAGATTTTGGTATTGTTTATCTTTTTGGCATTTTTGGAGTCCTGCGGATATATGGCAAGAGTTGCCTTTGTATTGGACAGAATTTTTCGTAAATTTGGATTGTCCGGAAAATCCTTCATTCCTTTATTGATTGGCTCTGGCTGCGGCATTCCGGGCATTATGGCATCCCGTACAATCGAAAGCGAAAAGGATCGTCGTATGACCATTATGACCACAACTTTTATCCCTTGTGGAGCGAAGCTTCCATTTATTGCAATGGTGGCCGGCGCAGTCTTTGGTGGGGCTTGGTGGGTATCTCCATTTGCATATTTTTTGGGAATTGCAGCCGTTATTTGCTCTGGAATTATCTTGAAGAAGACGAAGATGTTTGCTGGTGAACCGGCACCATTCGTAATGGAACTCCCTGCATATCATTTACCGACTGTTGGCACGGTGCTCCGTAGCATGTGGGAGCGTGGATGGTCCTTCATTAAGAAAGCTGGAACCGTCATCCTTTTGTCAACCATTGTGATTTGGTTTGCTTCCTTCTATGGATTTGCACCAGATGGTTTCCGCGCACTAGCGGAGGAGGAATTGGAGTACTCCTTACTGGCAACGTTAGGCCACGGACTTCGTTATATCTTTGTTCCTTTAGGATGGGGAAATTGGCAGGCTGCTGTAGCCTCTATTACTGGCTTAGTGGCAAAGGAAAATATCGTAGGAACCCTTGGTATCCTTTATGGCAATGGTGAGGTTAGCACTTATGCAACCATGGGCGCTGCATTTACCTCAGCCTCAGGCTTATCCTTCTTGATTTTCAATTTGTTATGTGCACCTTGCTTTGCTGCAATGGGTGCGATTAAACGTGAGATGAACAGTGCTAAATGGTTCTGGTTTGCGGTCGGATATCAGTGTGGATTTGCATATCTTGTGGGTATGGTGGTTTACAATATGGGTGTATTATTCACCGGGGTGTTTAGCGTATGGACGGTGGTTTCCTTTATAGCAATTGCAGCATTTGCGTTCATGTTGTTTAGAAAGAATAGAAATGCGAGGTAGTTTTTATGGAGCAAATTTTAGGATCTCTTTTGGTTGGTATATTATTAATGTCCATGGTTGGCTTGATTATTTTTTCAAGAATTAAGGCCTTTAAAAAGGGTAAGCCAATCTGCGGTGGCGACTGCAGCAGATGTCATGGAGCGTGCAACCATGGCGAAATATAGGATTGCTGTCAGAATTTATTAAGCTTATTATCCTAACATATACATCTTCAATCACTTCAGGAAAGGGCGATACTTTGTATCGCTCTTTTCTGTGCGAATAGTTCCCACGCAGGTGAAATTGTGTGTTATAATAAATTGTTAATGCTTTATGGAGAGTGAACGATGAGTATATTAAATGTAGAACACCTTTCGCACGGCTTTGGTGATCGTGCAATTTTTGAAGATGTATCCTTTCGATTGTTAAAGGGAGAGAAGATTGGATTCGTGGGCGATAATGGCGCCGGAAAGTCCACCTTTATGAATATTATTACCGGAAAGCTGATGCCGGATGAAGGAAAGATTGAATGGGCGAAAAATGTTCGCGTTGGATACCTGGATCAGCATTCCGTACTGGAAAAGGGCATGACCATTCGTTCCACATTGGCTTCTGCTTTTGACTTCCTGTTTGACATGGAAACACAGATGAATGAAATCTACGGTAAGTTAGCAGATGTGGAAGAAGACGAAATGAATCGTCTGTTGGAAGAGGCAGGTACTTTGCAGGATTTATTGACCATGCATGATTTTTATATGATCGATGCAAAGGTTGAGGAAGTGGCCAGAGCACTTGGTTTGCTAGAATTAGGTCTGGATAAGGATGTAACCGATCTATCTGGTGGTCAGCGCACGAAGGTGCTTTTGGGTAAGCTGCTTCTTGAAAAGCCGGATATTTTGTTATTAGACGAGCCAACAAACTATTTGGATGTGGAGCATATCGAATGGCTTCGCCGATATTTGCAGGATTATGAGAATGCATTTATTTTAATCTCCCATGACATTCCGTTTTTAAATAGTGTTATTAATTTGATTTATCACATGGAGGATAAGCGTCTGGACCGCTATGTGGGCGATTATGATAAGTTCCGTGAAGTCTATGAGATGCGTAAATCCCAGCAGGAGGCAGCCTATAATCGTCAGCAGCAGGAAATCGCGGAGCTGAAGGATTTCGTGGCCAGAAATAAAGCACGTGTGGCTACGCGTAATATGGCAATGTCCCGTCAGAAGAAGCTGGATAGCATGGAGATTATAGAAAAGGCCCATGAAGCCATCAAACCGGAATTTTCCTTTAAAGTTGCGCGCACACCAAGTCGATATATATTCCAGACGGAAAATCTGGTGATTGGATATGATGAGCCATTGTCCAAACCGATGAATCTGGAGATGGAACGTGGTGAAATTGTAACCATTCGTGGCGTTAATGGTATTGGTAAGACCACCTTGCTAAAGAGCATTTTGGGGCTGATTCCAGCAATTTCAGGTACTGTTACTTTGGGCGATTACCTGGAAATCGGATATTTTGAACAGGAGACTCCTCCGGGAATTGAAACAACCTGTATTGAAGAAATATGGCAGGAATTTCCTGGATTTACACAGTATGAGGTTCGTTCAGCATTAGCAAAGTGCGGGCTGACGACAAAGCATATCGAAAGTAAGGTGCGTGTGCTCTCCGGTGGTGAACAGGCAAAGGTGCGTTTGTGCAAGCTGATGAATCGTGAAAGCAACCTTCTGGTGCTCGACGAACCAACGAATCATTTGGATGTCAGTGCGAAGGATGAACTGAAGCGTGCCCTGAAAGAATATAAGGGTAGTATTTTGATGGTTTGCCATGAGCCGGAATTCTACGAGGGGCTTGCCACCCGCGTTTTGGACCTTGCAGAATGGACCACAAAAATTGTATAATAAACCTTAGAGGTGTTTTGTAAAATGGCAGAGAGAGTCTATACAAAAACTGAAGATTTACAACCTGGGTTACGACTCGAACAGGAAATCATGAACGATATCGGCATGGTGCTCATTGCCCGTGGAACCATTCTTGATGACTATTTGATTGATGCAATTGCGAATAGGGGTATTCCTGGCGTTTATACCAGCGAGGATGAGCCAGAGCCTGTTGAGGTAAAGCCAAAGGATCAGGATGCTTTTGAACTGAACCTTTTGGATTTGTCCTGGGATTTGAATTTGGACCGCCCGCCGGTACCTGATGCAAAGCCGGACGTGGAGAAAACAATTAGCACGATGAGCGTGGAGGACCGCGCCCGTGTTGAGCTTTCTGAAATGGTTAAGGAACGCGCCGCACAATCTGTGGAGTATATGTTTGGTAATACGGATGCAAAGGATTTCTCCACTGCGACCGTAAGCGTTGTTGCAGATTTGATGCGCGCCATCAATGAAAATAATGCAGTTGCGGTGGATATTGGTGTTTTGAAAATATGCGATGAATATACCTTCAAGCATAGTGTCGATGTTGCCGCTATTGCCATGATTATTGGCAAGCAGTATGGCCTTGGCGCAAGGGATGTTTATGAACTCGGCTTGGCTGGATTGTTACATGACATCGGTAAAGCCAGAATTCCTAAAGAAATTCTAAATAAGAAAGGCAAGCTGACAGAAGAAGAGTATGTCAGCATGAAGCGTCATTCTTATTATAGCTATGATATTATTCGCAACAAATCGGAATTCAGTGACCGCATTAAGCTTGCAGTTTTGGAACATCATGAGAAACTGGATGGTGGCGGATATCCTTTGAAACTGGATCCACCAAAGATTAGCTTGTATGCGCGTATTTTGGCCGTAGCGGACATTTATGATGCATTGGTGACAGACAGACCGTATAAGAAGGCTTACCCAAAGCGTGACGCGATAGAGATTATCATGTCCATGACGGATGAACTGGACATCGACATCATGAGAGCATTTTTAAAATGTGTAATCCTTTATCCGGTTGGCTCCAATGTTTATTTGAGCAATGGAGAGTGGGCAAGGGTCGTTGAGAATGATCCAAACTTTATCTTAAGACCAAAGGTCGTGAGCATCACCTCCGGTAAGGTTTATGATTTATCACATGATGTGAACTGTGCACATCTTATTATTCAGGATTAGTAAAAGAGGTATGGAGAATTCCATACCTCTTTTTTATTATAGATTATCATATTTTTCTTTTAACGTTTGATAGATGGACTGTATTTCTGCAGAGTATGGCAGATACTGTTCGGTATCCTGCAAATATCTTTTGCAAAATTCCTTCATCTCAGGTAATTGGATGGAAGAAAGATTGTGCACGCGATCTGCGATTTTCACCTCTTTTGCGATGGAATCGGACATGATGCGTTGTAAATATTCTTTTGGCTGATAGCCTGCTTCTTTCGTCACCAATTTTACCGCTTGGAGAACAACCTGATTCGAGAGCTCCAGAATTTCCGCCTCAGTGGCATCCGTATCCTCCAGCAAATCGTGGAAAAGACCTGCCACCTGATAGGTTTCGTCAAAGCCTTTTTCCCTTAGATAGTGCATTACCCACAAAGGATGTTCGATATAAGGCGTGCCTTCTTTTCGGGTCTGATTGGCATGTTTTTTTGTTGCATAGGCAATACATTGCTCAATGTTCATGAAGTCCCTCTACTTGGTTCCGGTGCTTCCAAATCCGCCTGCACCACGTACCGTGTCAGATAATTCATCGACAATCTCAAAATCAGCAGTGATATATGGTGTGATTACGAGCTGCGCAATGCGTTCGCCCGGTTCAACTGTCTGCGCTGCTGTGCCATGATTGTGAAGTGCCACCATAAACTCTCCGCGATAATCCGGATCAACCACACCCACCTTGTTAGCTGGCGCCAGGCCGCGCTTGCTGGCCATACCACTACGTGGATAAATCAGTCCGGCAAAGCCTGCAGGAATTTCCATGGCAAGTCCGGTATGCATCATCACGGTCTCACCCGGGTTAATGGTGACGGCTTCGTCCATGCAGGCATATAAATCTGCACCTGCGGCATACTCGGAACCATAGGTTGGTAAAATTGCTTTTTCATTTAATTTTTTTACATGAATTTGTGTATCTCTCATGATAAATCCTTTCTAGGTTGATGGGAAAACATATTGTGGAACTTGTGGTTCCCAAAAATGCAGGTTACCATTGTCCTTTAAGGTTGCTTGAACAT
>JAZUHV010000181.1:0-3848 GCA_045641925.1 Butyrivibrio sp. | reverse complement strand
ATGCCGAGAGATGTTATGATTTCAGCAATCGATTTGGCAAAGGTTACTGGCTCAAAACCATCTGATGATTTGAGTCAGGATATGTTAATTATTACGAATTTTAATCAGATGAATATTGCCTTCCATGTTCATAGAGTTCTTGGAATTCACCGTGTTTCATGGTCTGAGATTATTACTCCAGATACCACTGTAAGTTCTACGGATCATGGTATTGCCACTGGTATTGTTAAGATAAATGGTAACCTGATTGTTATTCTTGACTTTGAACGTATCGTTACAAACATTTCTCCTGAAACTGGTTTGAAGGTTCATGAAATTGAGCAGTATGCTTCTCGTGAGCGTAACAATATTCCAATTTATATTGCAGAAGATTCAGCAATGCTGCGTTCTATGATTGAGGATTCGTTAAAGAAGGCTGGTTATGTAAATTTGATTTCTTCTAAGAATGGTCAGGAGTGTTGGGAAAAATTACAGGAACTGGCTAAACAACATCCTGATAACATTGATCAGTATGTACGCATGATAATTACGGATATTGAGATGCCATTGATGGATGGTCATAGATTGACAAAATTAGTTAAAGATAGTTCTGTATTGAGAAACATTCCTGTAGCTATTTTCTCTTCATTAATTTCTCCGGAAATGAGAAAGAAGGGTGAGCAGCTGGGAGCAACTATTCAGATGTCTAAGCCAGAGATTGGTCTTCTCGTAGGAGAATTGGACAAGGTATTATTAAACTAAATTTTTAGAAACATTAGAACCGGAGGCTGTTATGGCTGATAAAGATGAAGAAGCATACTTAGATGAATTATTGCGATCAATGTCCATGGGACCATTGGAAACATCTAATGTGAATGAATCAGAGGCACAGGCAGTGGAAACACCAGGTGAATTGCCTTTGACTGAGGAAATTGAAGAACCTGCTCCGGATAGTAGTGAAATGATGATGAGCACAAATCAGGAGCCTGTTGAAGAACAGGCTCCTGATTTTGATATGACTTTGTTGAGTCAAATGCTTTCTGGGGAAATTACTCCAGAAGAGGTTGTGAAAGAACCGATTCCGGTAGTTGAGGAACCAGTCGCACCAAGCATAGACACCGCTGATCCAAATGCAATGATGGATGCAGATGCGATTGCGGCATTGTTTGCGCAAATGGGCGGAGCAGAGGAAACCTCACCAATAGAGGAAACCTTACCAGTAGAGGAGCCCCCAATTGTAGAGGCTGCACCAGCTGCTGAAGAACCAGTTGCACCAAGCACGGATACATCTGATGAAAATGCAACGATGGATCAGGCCGCAATTGAGGCATTGCTTGCACAAATTAATGGAGAGGATTCAGCGCCTGATTCAGGTTCGGAGGAATTTGTGTTAGATGATTCATCATTAAATATGGATAGTTTATTTGATGGTGATGGATTGCCTGAGGAAGATGTTTCCTTAGATGACTTGCTTAAGCAGGCTAGTGTTTCAGAGACTGTAACCGATGATGCACCGAATGTCGATGAATCTCTTCCAAACATGGATGATTTGGCTGCACTTATGGGTGCTGGAGATGGTGATTTGCCTTCAGAGGATGTGGATGCTGGCGGCGGAAATCTTTCTGTCGATGATATGATCAAAGCAGTTCAGGGAGAAATGAGCGGCGGATTTGATGATATTTTTGGCGCTATGGATGGACTTACAACAGATGAGAATTCCTCTGCGGTTGCTGATCCATTGGCAGGACAGGATAATTATGGAGATGCAGATATCCTTGCTTTAGATGATGGCCTTGGGTTGGATGAACCGGTTGATTTAAACGCTGGTGGACTGTCCGAAGATGAGCAGAAAAAACTTGCAGCAATGTCTAGTGAGGCAGATTCTACTGATGCAGCTCCAATGGAATTGGAAAAGGAAGAAAAAAAGAAAAAGAAGAAGTTCAGCTTAAAGAATTTCTTTTTGAAGTTCTCGGATGATGAAGAAGAAAAGGAAACGGATTCTAACGAGGAAATGATGAAGGAACTCTACGGAGATCGCGATTCTTTGGCAGATGCAGATCCGGAAGAGGAATTTTCTAAAAATAAAAAGAAGAAAAAAGAAAAGAAGGTTAAGGAAAAGAAGCCTAAGAAGGAAAAGGCTCCGAAGCCGAAAAAAGAAAAGAAACCTAAGAAGGTTAAAGAACCTTCTAATGAACCTAAAATTCCTATTAAGACGATTGCTGGCGCAGTTCTCTTTGCCGTGATTATTATTGTGGGATCGATTTTTGGTTCGAAGTTTGCGAATTATCAGCTGACCGTTCGACATGCACAGGCTTATTTCGAACAAAAGAATTATAGTGCCGCATATTCTACTCTTTCCGGATTGGATTTAAAGGGAAAGGATTTGCAGCTTTATGAAAAGGTTCAAACCATTTGTGCGGTTAAACAAGGTATGGATGGTTTTAATGCGGCATTCGAGCGTGGAGATTACGCCCTTGGCTTGGATTCTCTCGTACGCGCTGTTGGATGGAAAAATGAGAACCAGACACGTATTATTTCCAACAATGTTGTAATGGAAGTGGACGAATATTATACTCAGATTTTGGGTGTATTGAATCGTTATGAATTGACGGAAGAAAATGCACTTGATTTATATGCCATCCGTAATTATGGTGAGTATATGAAAATTTTGCAGTCGTATGGGAGCAAAGACATTCAATGATAGCATTAATTGATTATGACGCAGGCAACATGAAAAGCGTGGAAAAGGCACTTCAGTTTTTAGGCGAGGAAACGATTATCACTAGAGATGCTAACGTTCTTTTAAATGCTGACAAGGTAATCTTGCCGGGTGTTGGCGCATTTGGGGATGCGATGAAACGTTTGGAGGAGTATCAACTTGTGGATGTAATCCGTCAAGTAATTGAAAAAGGTACACCTTTTTTGGGAATTTGCCTTGGACTACAATTGTTATTTGATGAGAGTGAAGAATCACCTGGCGTAAAAGGTTTAGGAATTTGCAAAGGAAAAATAATTCATTTTCCAGAAGATACTACGGATAAGATACCTCAGATTGGTTGGAATTCTTTGGAGATATCTGAAAATGCTACGATTCTGAATAATCTAATGCAGGGTTCCTATGTATACTTTGTTCATTCCTATTATCTGAAGGCGGAAGATGAAAGCATTGTTAAAGCTACGACACAGTATGCAGGTGTTACGGTTCATGCTTCCATTGAACAGGGGAATGTATATGCCTGCCAGTTCCATCCGGAGAAATCCAGTGATGTTGGCCTTCAAATATTGAAAAATTTTGCTGCATTATAAAAGGACTTGTTATGTATACAAAAAGAATCATTCCTTGCCTTGACTGCAAAAACGGTCGTGTGGTGAAGGGTACAAATTTTGTGAATTTAAGAGATGCCGGTGATCCGGTTGAAGTTGCGTCTGCTTATGATAAGGCAGGAGCGGATGAGGTGGTTTTTCTCGACATTACTGCTACTTCAGATGAACGCAATACCACAGTTGATTTGGTTCGACGAGTTGCTGAAAAGGTGTTTATTCCTTTTACGGTTGGTGGAGGAATTCGTACCGTTGAGGATTTCCGCGTTCTGTTGCGTGAAGGTGCAGATAAAATTTCGATTAATTCTGCTGCAATTAATAATCCGCAGTTAATTAGTGATGCGGCCGATAAATTTGGCTCACAATGTGTAGTTGTTGCCATTGATGCAAAGCGTCGGGAGGATGGCTCAGGATGGGATGTGTATCGTTCCGGTGGTCGAATTAATACCGGGCTGGATGCTGTGGAATGGGCTATTAAAGCCAATGCACTTGGTGCAGGTGAAATTTTATTAACCAGCATGGATTGTGACGGAACAAAAGCCGGATAT
>JAZUHV010000180.1:0-7200 GCA_045641925.1 Butyrivibrio sp. | reverse complement strand
CGGAATCCGCAGAGGTATATACAATCAGCTTATTTTCATAAATTTCCTGCTCCGCAAGTTCTTCTAAAATCTCTGTTCCGGAAGCAGACTTATTTCCGACCACCTCTCGCCCGGTATACTTTTCCAATTCCTCAATCAGTTCCTTTGGAAAGCCGGTTTCCGTAAAGGTGATAAAAGGCTTCGTGGTATGAATGCCCATCATCTCCCAATGTCCGGTCATGGTATCCTTACCATTGCTGGCCTCCTTCATTGGCATATAATAGGCCAATGGTGCCTCCACCGGAGCCACACCCTGCATCGGTTTTAAGTTCGCCAGTCCCCATTTCTGCAGGTTCGGAATGGTAAAACTTTCCATCTTTTCTGCAATATGTCCTAACGTATCCACGCCGAAATCACCGAATTTTTCCGCATCCGGCATAGCGCCCATACCCATAGAATCGAGTACAATTAAAAATATACGTTTAAATTTCATAAGTCCTCCTAGCCCTGAAGGTTCTTTGGGCCAAAGCCCATCGGCAGAATCTCCTTCAGTTTATAGACCTGATATTCTGTTTCACTCTTCGCTAAAATCACTTCAAAGGTTTCCGGGTCACAAAATTCCATCATTACCTGACGGCACACACCACATGGCGCACAATAATCGAGTTCCTCTCCCTCGATTCCACCGACAATGGCAATCGCTAAAAAGTCGTAAATCCCTTCGGATACCGCCTTAAAAATTGCGGTTCGCTCTGCACAATTGGTTGGCGAATAAGCCGCATTTTCAATATTACAGCCGCGGATCACCTGCCCGTCCTTCGTCAAAAGTGCCGCGCCAACGGAATGGTGTGAATAAGGTACATATGCACGCTTTCTGGCCTCAAGAGCCTCTGTCGCCAGTTGTTCATAATTGATTTTCATACAAATCACCTTATTCCTTACCAAGACTCTTATCCTGAAGAATCAAACTTCTGAGAGCCTCCACGCCTGTGCGAATTGCCAATTCTGTATCATGTACCTGTTCGTTTGGCAATCCCTTCTTCGCACGCTCCTGATTGGCAACTACTAAAAAGCAGGAGCCCACGCGGACACGCAAAAAGCTGCCGGCAATAAAAAGTGCTGCAGATTCCATTTCAGAAGCCAAGCAGCCCATACGAATCCAGGCCTGCCACTTCTGCTCTAGCTCATAACTAACTGGCATAATCTCCGGCTCGTGCTGACCAAAGAAAGAATCCTTGCACTGCACCACGCCCACATGATAACGGAGATTCTGCTTCTTTGCGGACTGAATTAAGGCATTTAAGACCTCCACATCCGGAACTGCCGGATATTCAATCGGTGCAAATTCACGACTGGTGCCTTCCATACGGATGGCGCCGTTTGCGATGACAATATCTCCGCCCTGCACATCCTCCTGCATACCACCGCAGGTACCCACACGGATAAAGGTATGCGCACCGCACTTTACCAGTTCATCAATTGCAATGGATGCGCTCGGCCCACCGATTCCGGTGGATGTTACACTGACCTTCACGCCCTCTAAGGTGCCTGTATAGGTCATATATTCTCTACTATCCGCAATCAGTACCGGATTGTCGAAATGCTCAGCAATCTTCTTACAACGCTTAGGATCGCCCGGCAGGATGACATACTTGCCAATGTCCTGCGGCCCCACGCCTGTGTGATACTGTTTGCCACTTCCTTCTGCATAATCAATCATAAAATGAATAGCCTCCTCCCAATTGTGGGCTTCGTTCCGAAAGCTCGCCAGACTGGTACGCCTCAATCAGTAATTTGATGTCACGAATACGCTCCTGCATCTTTTTACCGATATCCGTATCCCCTACCAGCATACGATGTGGCATCAATTCTACGGCCTCGCGCTTGGACACGATGTCTATTTCATCGCGCACCGCGGTTTCCGGAGAATCGAAAGGTTCATGGGCCGTCAAGGTAAGCCCATATGAATTATAAATCAGCGTATAACCGGCAATTCCGGTACGCTTACGATATGCTTTTGAAAATCCACCATCGATGACAATTACCTTGCCGCCGCACTTGACCGGGCTCTCGCCACGTCTTCTGTGTACCGGCACATGTCCATTGATGATATGCACGTTCGGGCCAGTCAGACCAAATTCCGCCAGAATTCGATTGGCCAGCGCAGGCGTGTTAATTCGCTCAAAATACAGGTTTTTCGTCTCCACCTTGAGGTCTTCATTATCGACGAAATAACGCTCAAATGTAGCGATTTTCTCACGTCCGTAAAGCGGTGAATATGGTGCAGTCCAAATATACCACATAATGTCTGCACCCTTTTCCTTTTCCACGGGATCCTTTGAGAAAAATGCCTTACGAACATAGGTCTCTAAAATATCAAACAGGGCCTTTCCACTGTACTCTTTGCCATAAATATCGACCTTCGCAAAGGAACCATCCTTAGCGAGAGGTACGCAACCGTGAAACAAAAGGTTTCCATTGTACACACGGTACATTCCACCCTTTTTGAGCATTAGCCGAATATGTCTTTGCAGCTTCTCACAATGTAAGAAGGAGGACCGTAACTGATTCATTACTAACATTTCTTCATCGGTTAATTTACACGGATTGGCAGGATCCACCGTTGGAAAATTCATATCCAGCATGTCATACTCCACGCCATCAATATTCACGGTGCCCTTTTCGTAATTCACACGCTCTAGCATCTTTCGATGGTCCATGCCGTAGCTTGGATACTTCGCAATCAGCTGCCCCTCGAGTTTAAAACGAATAATGGCAATTGCTTTATGCATACGGCGAATCATCTCCGTATCCTCTACGGTATATCCGTCCTCTGGCTCCATCTTAAAGGTAAAGCGTGTACATGGGTCATCCCCATAGGTGTTTAGTGCAAAGGATGCCAATGGCAGCATATTGATGCCATAGCCCTCCTCTAAAAGATCCAAATTTCCATAACGGATGCTATTACGCACCACCGTGGCTACACAGGCCAATTGACCTGCTGCCGCACCCATCCAGATGATATCATGGTTTCCCCACTGAATATCCAGTGAATGATAGGAGCATAAACGATCCATAATCAGATGCGGGCCGGAGCCTCTGTCATAAATATCGCCCAAAACATGCAAATGGTCCACGGACAGTCGCTGAATCAAATCGGCCAAAACCCCGATATAATCCTCCGCGCGTGCCAATTCCACAATTGTGTTCACAATGGAGTCATAATAGGCTTCCTTGTTTAACACCTCCGGCTTTTCGTTAATCAGCTCCTCGATAATATATGCATAATCCTCTGGGAGAGATCGTCTCACCTTAGAGCGCGTGTACTTTGAAGACACGGTCTTTGTGATTTCAATCAGACGATATAAGATGAGGCGATACCATTCATCCATATCTGTTCCAGACTTTTTTACAAGCTCCATCTTCTCACGTGGATAATAAATCAGGGTCGCAAGCTCGGACTTTTCGGCCTGTGCCAGGTTATCCCCAAATACATCATCAATCTTTTTTCGCACAGCGCCAGAGCCATTTTTCAGCACATGGGAAAACGCCTGCCATTCGCCATGAATATCGGAAAGGAAATGTTCCGTTCCCTTGGGAAGATTTAAAATTGCCTGTAAATTTATAATTTCAGCGGACGCCTTGCGGATGGTAGGATACCGCTCCGCCAAAGCCTCCAGATAATGCAATTGTTCCTGCTCCATAAGCACTCCTTCGGACGCGAATGGTTTTGTTCCTTATTTCTCCAAGCCCTGAATAAACTCTACCAGCTTATCAGAAGCCTTCTCATGTGTGGTTTCAGTTGGATGATAGTCCACGACATATCCATCCGTCTGAACATCAAAATCCATATAATGAACCTTCTGGTCGTTGGTTTCTGACTGATAAGTCAAAACCGCCTTGTGCATAGCCTCACACAAATCCTGGCCCATCACACCAAGGGTGCAGATAATGGTTGCCTTAGGATTCTTAGAACGAATCAGCTTCAGAAATTCTACGTACTGTGTAGAATACTCGTCACGCTTTTCCTGTGTATTACAGTAGCTGGCATCATTCGTACCCAAATTGATTACAACATAATTTGGCTGGAATTTACCAAAATCCCACATGATTTCCTTTGCCTTCTTGCCGGAAGGAAGATCCTTGTAGGAATTACCAATGCCTAAATACAACTCCGGAACCAGCTGGTTTGTAATCTTCTGATTTGGATCATTCGTCCATCCGGAGATGATACCATGGCCCGAATAGCTTACCATGGAATAATCCGCATTTAACTTCTGTGCAGTCTTATAGGCAAATGACTTTGTCGCATTTTCATTGCCGGTGCAATAGGTGTCCTCCATGGTTCCATCCACACCATAGCCGCAGGTGATGGAATCACCGATGAACTCAATCTTTAAATCCTTCTTCGCGGTCGGCTTAATGGTTCCATCCACATGAATACCATATACACCCATCGTGGAGTCAGAGGATTCGGAAAGCTTTACCAAACGCACAACACCGGATTTTTCGGTGAGCGGAACCTCAACCGTTTCTAGCTGGGTCTTAATCTGATCATCCTTCACCAGTTCATCATTCACATAGATTGCATAACGAGGCTGATGCATCTTCTCTCCCATTGGACCGCTCATACCATCCGCAGTCAAATCCAGAGAACACTTGGTGCAATTTTCGTAAGCAAATTCAATTCCGGTAGCGGATAAGGATAACCACATGGTATCTCTAAAATCCGCATCAATCGCATATCTTCCAAGCGGCTTTACAAACTTAGCCGTTACAGGGTAATTTCCGTCAGTCACTTTTGTTCCTCCTGTGCAACCAGCAAGTCCGGTAACAGCAAGCGCCGCTACCGAAACCATGCATAAAATTTGTGAAATCATTTTTCTCATCGATTACCTCGCTCCCTTATCATATGGTATACCTTCTGCCTTCGGTGCACGGGAGTGCTTTGAAGTCAATGCCAAAACAATCAGGGAAATGATATATGGGAACATCTTGTAAATGTCTCCGGTGATTGGAAGTGCAACCAGCCAGTCAAATCCCATGTAAACTACAGATAAAGAACGGAAAATCGCAAACAGAATTGCAGCCCATGCAATGTGCTGCGGCTTCCACTGACCGAAGATCATTACCGCCAAAGCGAGGAAACCGGTTCCTGCTACGCCGGCATCAAATGGCCAGGTAGAGTTCGCTGCTGCGATGTAAATAATACCGCCTAAACCAGCCAAAAGACCGGAAATCAAAACACCGGCATAACGCATGCCATATACATTAATACCCGCTGAATCCGCTGCCTGAGGATGTTCACCACAGGCACGAAGGCGAAGCGCAAACTTGGTCTTGTAGAATACCAAAATGCTCACTCCCAGCAGAACAAATGCAATGATAACAAACCAGGAAAGCTGCAGACTTCCTACATTGAACACGAAGCAATTATGTCCGTAAATGTAATCCAGTTTTGCGGAGAAGTCTGTACCGCCGGATCTTGCCGTATTAAATGCCTTGATAATTACGGTAGCAGCCGCAGTTGCAAGCATATTCACCGCAGTACCAATCAGGGTCTGATCGGCCTTAAAATTGATACAGGCAACCGCAATCAGTAAAGAAGAAAGCATACCTGCGATACTGGATGCTGCAAGTGTCGCAATAATCACAATCGGTGCCGGCGTTCCCTGCGGAATCAAAACCATGGTAATGGCTCCGGCCATTGCTCCGAATACCATAATGCCTTCCAAACCGAGGTTAATGATACCGCTTCGTTCGGAGAACATACCGCCGAGCGCTACCAAAAGCAAAACAGAGGAAAAGATTAATGTGTACTGAATTAATAAAACCATTTCTTACACCTCCCCTTCTGAATTTGCATTATGTTCTCTGAGCTTCTTACTCTCCTTTTTAGAACCGATCTTATTCAGAACAGAACGAAGCAGAAGCACGAAGCCGCAGAGGTAAATAATAATGGAAACCATCAGTTCTGCAACCTGCGGATTGTAGTAATTGGTATTAACATACTGTCCACCAAGGGTAATGTGCTCGACGAAGTAGCCTGCTACAATCGCACCAATTGGATTCAGACCGCCAAGGAATGCAACCGCAATTCCGTTAAAGCCCATACCCGGAACAGAGGACGCTACCTTAAAGGTTTCAATATCTGTCAGATAGAAGCAGCTGGCTGCCAGGCCTGCAAGTGCACCGGAAATAACCAACGAAAGAATGATATTGGTCTTTGCATTCATACCGGCATACTTCGCAGCGTCCTTGTTATGACCAGTCGCCTTCAATTCATAACCAAAGGTGGTCTTGTTTAATACAATCACAATCACAACAGCGACCAGAACCGCAAATGGAATCGCGATGGATACATACTGATTATCACCAAACAGAGCGCCCATTCCAAGTGATGGAAGCAATGCTTGTGGCGCATACTGAGCCAAAGAATAGGTTTCAGACTTACTTACGTCCATAATTGCCTCATTGGACAGGACGATGTTTGTCACATACAGGCCAATCCAGTTCAGCATAATACCTGCGATAACCTCATTGACATTAAATAATGCCTTAAACATGCCGCAAAGTGCACCAAAAATGGCTCCCGCCAAAACCGCTGCCAATACGCATACATACCATGGCATCTTTAAATACAATGCGCAGAACAAACAGGACATCATACCAACGGTATACTGTCCGGCTGCACCGATATTGAACAAGCCGGCCTTGTAGGCAAATAAAATTGCCTCTGCACAAAGAATCAGTGGCACCGCCTTTACTAAGGTAGATCCAAAATAGAACATTGCCTTGTCAGGATTATTACTGAAGCGAAGGAAGTTCTTTAAAATCGCAAGAATTGCTTCGCCCGCATGCTGCGGATTCATACAAAGCAATACCAAAAATCCAATCAGGATACCAAGAAGTGCACAGATAACGGAAGCCAGTAACGTTTGTACGCCCGGTTTCTTTAGAAAATTCTCATTTGTCTTCATTTAAACTGTGCCTCCTTTCATAAATTTTTCCTGGCGCTTTGCGCCGGACATATATAAACCAAGTTCCTGTAAGGTCGTTTCCTTTGGATCTAACTCGCCAACGATTTCTCCCTCATACATAACCAGGATACGATCGGACAAATTCATAACCTCATCCAGCTCCAGAGAAACCAAAAGAACTGCCTTTCCGGCATCACGGTCCTTAACAATCTTCTCGTGCACCGACTCAATAGCACCAACA
>JAZUHV010000179.1:0-17271 GCA_045641925.1 Butyrivibrio sp. | reverse complement strand
TGTGTGTGCTATTTGGCCATAATAAGATAGATGAGGGATTCCCCGGAAAGAGAGGAACAACATGTTCGAAAATTTGGAAGACGTATTACATAAATACGAAGACCTGAATGCGGAACTTGCGAGTCCAGACGTTACAAGCGACCAGAATCGTATCCGTAAACTGATGAAGGAGCAGAGTGATTTGACTCCGCTTGTGGAAGCATATCAGGAATATAAAAAGTGCAATCAGGATATCGCAGACAGTCTTGCAATGCTTGAGGAAGAAAGTGATGAGGACATGCGTGAAATGCTGAAGGAAGAACTTTCTGATGCAAAAAATCGTTTGCCAGAAATCGAAGATCGTATCAAGATTTTATTATTGCCAAAGGACCCTAACGATGAAAAGAACGTCGTTGTGGAAATTCGTGCAGGCGCAGGTGGCGATGAGGCTGCTTTGTTTGCTGCAGAATTGTTCCGTATGTATGCACATTACATTGAAACCAAGCGTTGGAAGATTGAAATCGTCAATTCCGATGAAACGGGCATTGGTGGTATGAAGGAAATGCAGTTCATGGTGACCGGCCAGGGTGCATACTCTGTGTTAAAGTATGAGTCCGGCGTGCACCGTGTACAGCGTGTACCAGAAACCGAATCCGGTGGTCGTATTCATACCTCTACCGCATCCGTTGCAGTAATTCCTGAGGCAGAGGACGTTGAGGTTCAGATTGATGAGAAGGATATCCGAATCGATGTCATGAGAGCATCCGGTAATGGTGGACAGTGTGTTAACACCACCGACTCCGCAGTTCGATTAACCCATTACCCAACGGGTATTGTTATCTATTCCCAGACAGAAAAGTCTCAGATTCAGAACAAGGAGAAAGCTTTCGCGCTCTTAAGAGCAAAGCTGTACGATATGGAATGTCAGAAGGCACATGATGCCGAAGCAGATGCCCGCCGTTCCCAGATTGGAACCGGTGACCGTTCTGAAAAGATTCGTACCTATAACTTCCCACAGGGCCGTGTAACCGACCATAGAATCGGTCTGACTCTGTACAAACTCGATAAGATTATGAATGGAGACATTCAGGAAATCATCGATGCGTGCATTGCTGCCGATCAGGCTGCAAAGCTTGCTAAAATGCAGGAAAATAACTAAGATAATGGCCGCTGGGATTTCCGGTGGCCTTTTTGAAAGAGAGGAAGACTTATGCCAAATCCATATTTACCAAGCTGGGAATACATTCCAGATGGAGAACCTCGCGTTTTTGGAGACCGTGTGTATATTTACGGCTCACATGACAGACCAAATGAGGAAAACTTTTGTGACTATCGTTTGAAGGTATGGTCTGCATCTGTGTCAGACCTTAGCCGCTGGACCTGCCATGGAACCTGCTTTCAGACCAGGGCGAATCGTGACCATGCGGCAGATACCGATTGGACATCAGCGGAGCTTTATGCCCCTGATGTGGTTGAGAAGGATGGAAGGTATTACTTATATGCCTATATTGTTGGAAGCCGAGGCTGCGTTGCAGTAAGCGATCATCCCGAAGGACCATTTGAACTTTTGGGTCAGTACCAGATTCCAGATGAGGGAATCGATGACCTTGACCAGGGACTGATGATTGATCCAGGCGTTTTGGTGGACGATGATGGAAGAGTATATATTTATTGTGGATATTTGCATTCCTACATGGCAGAGATAAATCCGGACAATATGCGTGAGATTTTGCCGGGAAGTTATATTCGTGACATTATTCCAGAGGGCGATGGCGAAAATGATTTCTTTGAGGCATGCTCTCCTAGAAAAATTGGGGATACCTATTACCTGATTTATTCGCCAAAGAAGGGCAGCCGACTGGCTTATATGACTGCTAAAAAGCCGACCGGGCCATTCACCTTCAGAGGATATATTGTGGACAATGAAGAGGATTATCCGGGTGGTAATGACCATGGCTCCGTATGCAAAATTGGCGACCAGTGGTATATTTTCTATCATAGAATGACCAACGATACCTGCATGTCCCGCCGTGGGGCAGTGGAACGCATTGAATTATTGCCGGATGGTAGTTTTACGCATGTTCCGATGACTTCCATGGGCTTTGAACCTTCTTTGAACCCATATGAGGTAACCAATGCGGACCTTGCCTGCGTGCTGACAGGTGGTTGCTTTATTACGGAAAAGAATCTGTTTGAACGTCCGATAGTAAATATAAAGCATGATGCTGTAATTGGCTTTAGAACCTATGATTTTGGGGAGGATTTTGGTCATAATAGCGCAATCCTTTGCCTGGATACAGAAGGAACGGGTCAGAGTGGCCTGGTGCATATTTATCTGGATAGTTTAGAAACTGAAGAAGTTGGTTGTTGTAAAATTGAGGAGAATGGTGGCATCCTTCGTGCCAATATCGGCCCTGTGGCGGGTAGGCATGACTTGTACTTGAAGTTTGACTGCAATCGCACCAGCTGGATTCGTGGAAACTTCCTTACTCATGATTTGATGCATCTGAAACGATTGGTTTTTGTGAAATAAATAGCTGTCAGCATAGCTAGGGTATCTAAATAGGAGATATGATGAAGAAACTAAAATATACTTTTGATAAAATAATGTCCAAGGGCGTGGGTGTTATGCTGGCACTTCTTGCCATCATCATGCTTGTGGTGGTAGGAATTATTGCAGCGATTATTATAGCAGGAGGCTTCTCCGAAGACGAAGGCGTCTTTTATACCTTTTGGGAGGTGTTTGCTACCACCATTAATGCTTGGATGCCATCAGCAGAGGATGGTGATGCAATATATGTGCTATTAATATCCCTGAGCGCCATTGTGGGTCTTTTCTTCACCAGCTTTCTGATCGGTATTATCAGTAGTGCGATTGAGGATAAGCTGTCAAGGCTTCGAAAGGGTAACTCTGATGTAGTAGAGAAAAATCATATCGTGATTCTTGGCTTTGAGGAAGGCAAATATACGCTTTTGGAGCAATTGATATTAGCCACTGAAAAGGCTAAAACCTGCATTGTTATCGCAGAGGAAATGGATGTTGAGGAACTCCTTGATTCCATCAGGGACAATATTGACATACCGAAAAATATACATATCGTATGCCGCAATATTGACAGTACGGATCCTGCAAGCCTGAACAAATGCGCGCTTAACAGTGCCAGACTGATTCTTGTGAATCCAATTGAGGACAAAAGAACGGTTAAGACTCTTCTTGCTGTTTCGCAGGTGCTGGGAGAAAATGAGAACGATGTCAAAATCGTTACCACAATCATCGATGAGAAGTATCTGATTCCGGAGACGATTCGAAGACAGCATGGTTTTATCATTCTTCGAACAGATTTGATTCTTTCAAGAATTATTGCGCATTCCTGTACACAGCCGGGGCTGGCAGGCTCGTTTTTTCAGGTATTTAACTTCGAGGGGAACGAGTTTTATATTAACCATTACGATGGACTTGAGGGCCATCGTTGGGCAGATGCTGTTCTTAATATGAACGCAGGTGTGCCGGTTGGTGTAATAAGAGATGGGGATACCTATCTGAACCCGGATAGTAATTATGAATTGCACGAGAACGATGAAATTATCGTCTTTGAGGAGAATAAAGGACAGGCAAAGCTTTCCTTTGATCATTTATGCAAGCTTTCGCCAGACCGTGAGACAGAAATCGTTCTGGAAGGCAAACTCATTATGCTGATTGGCTCCATAGATAGAATCGCGCAAATTATCGAAGAGCTGCCTGGTACGATTAATGAACTGTTGGTTGTTACCGAGAATGAGCTGGATCATGATTTTATGAGCTTTTGTGGGGAACGCGGCATCGGTATCCGTCAGAGTTATCATTATGACCTTTTGCTGGATGAAGCAGAATTGGTTGCTGCCGCAGGCCAGGCTTCCCATATTGTCATTCTTGGAAATGCATCAGAGGATACAGATGTCTTTGACATGGATAATATTATGTCCATACTTCGACTGAAAGCCGTACGTGAGGACTATGGCTTTGATTATACCATCACGGCAGTGCTTCAGAGAGAGGATAATCGAAAGCTTGTGGTGAATGATGGAATCATTGATTTTATCGTATCCTCAGATATGTCTGCAATGATGCTTACCCAGGTGGCGATTACGCCAGGACTTTATGATACCTTCATTGAGATTCTGTCTAATGAAGGGAATGAATTTTTCTTAAAGCCTGCTTCTAATTTCGACCTGGTTGGAAGTGAACATAGTATATTCGCTATTCGAGAAAGTCTTCTTTCTAAGCACTGTATTCTGCTTGGATATATCTCAGGAGGAGAAAAGCGCGAGATTATTTTAAATCCTTCCTTGGAGGATACGATTATGCTAAAGGACGAGGACATGCTAATTGTCATAGCAGAGAAACCGGTGCTTCAGATTGAGACCCCTGCGATGGGGTAATGGCGCTGCATGATGCTAATTATTTTATCTGGTGTCAGCTGCGCACATGTTTATACCCATTTTGTTTGGGTTTTATCACTGGTGGAAACGATTGGCTCAAATCATCGGATTGACTAATGATAATTGAGAAAACTGGTTTTTTATGATAAACAGTTTCGTGCCTAGATTGACCAAAATTGTTGAGAGAATTTTGACAAAAAAAGAAGCGGGGTCTGGATTACGAGCAAAGGGCTCCAATTGCCCAAGCTGGTTCAATCCGTTAAAAAGAAAACCTCACTTCTAATAAAATTGTAGATTGTGATAGAAAAAAAGTCAAGAACGATTCGCGATAGCAATAAATAAACACATCATCAATTTTTATAGGCCTTTTTTCGGGGCGAATTACTTATAAAGAACAAAAATTTGAGAAATTATAGGTCGACATCTGGCAGAAGGTGCCTATAAAAAACGTGAATTCGAGAATTTATAGGCCGAATCCCAGAAATAGATGCCTATAAATAGCTAAATTCCGAGAATTTATAGGCCTAAATCATAGGAATCAAAAAAGGAACTCCGAAGACAACTCGGAGTTCCTTGTTTTTTTAAATTGCTCTGGTATATTTCTTCAAAAACTCTAACTCTTCACCATCTAAATAAGGCGATACCGTCTCATAAACCATTGCGTGATAATCATTTAAGTGCTGGCGCTCAATAGGTGAGAGCTGCTCAACATCAATGGCATCCAGGTCGATTGGCACGTAGGTGATATTCTCGAAGTACATGAACTGGCCGAAGTCGTTTTTATTGCCCTTGCGGCAAATCAGCTCGTTCTCTGTACGGATACCATGCTTGCCCTCGATGTAAATGCCCGGTTCATCGGTGGTTACCATGCCTTCCTCTAAAACAGCGGC
Source organism: Butyrivibrio sp. (assembly GCA_045641925.1). Classification (GTDB taxonomy): domain Bacteria; phylum Bacillota; class Clostridia; order Lachnospirales; family Lachnospiraceae; genus Eshraghiella. The sequence continues at coordinate 11,983 of JAZUHV010000179.1, read as the reverse complement.
ATCGTGACGGCCAGGGACAGATTTCCAACGGAAGCCCTGAGGTCCTTCATGAACGTTTAATACAAAGCCGACACCATGTCCGGTTCCGTGCTTGTAATCCTGATCCACATCCCAAAATGGAGCGCGGGCAAGGATATCCAGATTAATTCCGGTGCAACCGTACAGGAAATGTGCATTCGCCAATGCTGTGTGAGAACGGAAGACTCTGGTAAAATTGGTCTTTTCTTCATCGGTTAATGGTCCGAGTGCGAAGGTACGGGTAATGTCAGTGGTACCTTCCAAATAATGTCCGCCAGAATCCACCAGAAGGAGTCCGTTTGGATGAAGCGCCATATCCGTTTCTGGGGTTGCGCTATAGTGCACGATAGCACCATGCTCTGCATAACCGCTGATGGTATCAAAGCTCAAATCCAAGAAACCATCCTGTTCCCGACGGAGTGTTTCCAAGTGATCGGATACGGAAATTTCGGTCATTGGAATCTTGCCGATATTGGTCTTTAACCAGTACATGAATTTGCACATGGCAACAGCATCCTTCTTATGCGCGATGCGAAGGTTCTCCATCTGCACTTCGTTCTTGATAGCCTTCATCAGAACGGTTGGATCGGCAGCATTAATTACCTTAACATCGGCTGGAATACTATTGGCGATGCGATAGTTTACAACGCCACGGTCCATTAATACGACCTCGTCAGTATTGATATTCTTTAAGAAATCATAAAAGCTGTCATATGGTTTGGTATCGATATCGTTTTCTGCCAAATAGAAACGAAGTTCATCGTTAATCACCTGACCCTGCACGAACCAGGTCACACTGTCTTTCGTCATGGCAAGGTAGGAGAGAACCACTGGAACATAGGAAATGTCTCCGCCACGCACATTCAAAAGATAAGCAATGTCATACAGGGATGACATTATATGTAGAGTAGCACCCTGCTTTTCCATCTGCTCGCGGACACGGGCAATCTTACTTGCAGTGCTTTCACCGGTATACTTATCATCAAAAATCATAACCGGCTCAGCAGGAAGCTCTGGACGATTTTTCCAAATCAAATCGACTAAATCCTCCTCGACATATAAGCTACCGTTCTTGTCAGAAGCGATTTTTGCGAGGGCATCGCCCCAGGATGCGTTTACTACGCGGCCATCAAAACCGATGATACCATTTTCCGGAAGAACGTCCTTTACGTATTCCTCCAATGTTGGAACGCCCTCTTCACCCATCTTACGAAGCACTACAGTGGTACCCTCTAACTGCTTTCCGGCCTGTAAAAAATATCTGCCATCGGTCCAAAGATTCGCCTCTGTGAGGGTAATCACAGCGGTTCCGGCAGATCCGGTAAAGCCTGTGATATATTTGCGGGCCTTAAAGTATTCGCCCACATATTCGGACTCGTGAAAGTCTGAGGTAGGAACAATATATACCGCGATGTCACGCTTCTTCATTTCCGCACGAAGCGCAGCCAAGCGATTTGGAATATCTGACATTTGCATGTCCTCCTTTGATATCGTAGTCGCCATTTCACATGACGAAATTTGCATAAATTATAGCATAAAAAATAGTCATGCGCAAAAATCTTTAAGGGATTTTCACTTGTGTAAACCGCGCTGTAGGCATATACTTGAACGTGGTGGCTTGTTAAAGCGTGACCACAAAAATGAAAAATAGAAAGGACTGGGATTTATGATTTCAGAAAAGATGGTTGCATTGGTCAACAATAGCTCTGTCATTCGCGCAATGTTTGAAGAAGGAAGAAGATTGGCTTCGATTCATGGCGCGGAGAATGTCTACGATTTCAGCCTGGGAAATCCAAATGTACCGGCACCGGCTGCAGTCAATCAGGCGATTAAGGACGTTCTTGATGAAGAGGAGTCAACCTATGTCCATGGATATATGAGTAATGTCGGTTATGAGGAGGTGCGTAGCGCAATTGCTGACTCTTTAAACCGTAGATTTGAAACTGCGTTTGATGCAAGCAATATCATCATGACGGTGGGCGCCGCAGGCGGCATTAATGTGCTGTTTAAGGCATTAATGAACCCTGGTGACGAAGTGGTGGCGTTTGCACCTTATTTCGGCGAATATCGCGCTTACGCGGCTAACGCGGATGCGAAGCTTGTGGTAGTTCCTCCGAATACAGAAACCTTCCAGCCAAATCTGGAAGAATTTGAGAAACTGATTACCCCAAAGACCCGTGCAGTTATTGTGAACACGCCGAACAATCCAACAGGCGTAGTTTACTCCGAAGATACGATTCAGAAGATGGCTGCCATTATGGAAGCAAAGCAGAAGGAATACGGAACGGTTATTGTCCTGTTTTCCGATGAGCCGTATCGTGAACTGGCTTATGATGGCGTGGAAGTACCATATCTTACAAAGTATTATGCTAATACCGTTGTGGGATATTCCTACAGTAAATCCTTATCCTTGCCGGGTGAGCGAATTGGTTATCTGGTCATTCCGGATGCATTGGATGATTCCCAAACCATTAAGGCTGCCTGCGGAGTGGCTACCAGAATCCTTGGATTCGTAAATGCACCATCCCTGATGCAACGCGTGATTGCCCGCTGCGTGGATGTGGATGTGACGGAGAATATTGCTGCATATAACAAAAATCGTGAGGTTCTTTATGAAGGACTAACCAAGCTTGGATTTTCCATCATTAAGCCGGAAGGCGCGTTCTATATGTTTATGAAGACGCCTTGTGAGGATGGAGAGTTTGCGCAGATGGCAAAGAAATATAATATTTTGGTGGTTCCGGGAAGCACATTCGCCTGTCCGGGATTTGTGAGAATTGCTTATTGTGTATCTCACGATACGGTTGTAAACTCCCTGCCAAAGTTTGCTCTGCTTGCAAAAGAACTTGGCTTAACCGAATAATTTTATCTGTGAGGTAAATATATGACTCCATTATGGGAAAAGAATATCAGACGCGTAGAGCCTTATGTTCCGGGGGAACAGCCAAAGGTTGCTGACGTGATTAAATTAAATACCAATGAAAATCCATATCCACCGGCACCAAGCGTGGTTGCACTGGCAGAAAAGTTAGAATGGAATCCGCTTCGCAGATACCCGGATCCGGCTGCAGAGGAATTGGTGGAGGAGCTGGCAAAAGCATATGGCTTAAACAACGATCAGGTTTTTGTAGGCGTGGGTTCGGACGATGTACTGTCCATGCTCTTTTTGACCTTCTTTAATTCCGAAAAGCCGATTTTATTCCCGGATATCACATATTCATTCTATAGTGTGTGGGCTGATGTGTATCGTATTCCGTATGAGCGTCCTGCTCTTGATGAGAATTTTAACATCGTTGCTGCAGACTACTACAAAGAAAATGGCGGTGTCGTGATTGCAAATCCAAATGCCCCGACTTCTATTTATCGTGGCCTGGATTTTATTCGTGACATTTTAGATCACAACCGCGACGTGATTGTCATTGTGGACGAAGCGTATATCGATTTTGCAGGGGAATCTGCGGTATCTTTATTGCCGGAATATGACAATCTGATTGTGGTACAGACCTTCAGTAAGTCTCGCTCTATGGCCGGCCTTCGTGTCGGTTATGCAATGGCCAGTCCGGTCTTAATAAAGTATTTGAACGATGTAAAGTATTCCGTGAATTCCTACACCATGAACATGCCGTCCATTCGTCTGGGTGCTGAAGCAGTCAGAAATGCGGCTTATTATGAAGAAATTACGGCTAAAGTGGTAGCCACCAGAACCCGTACGGTGAAGGAACTGGAAGCACTTGGATTTACCTGCCTTCCAAGTGGAGCAAACTTTGTGTTTGCGACCCATGCGACCAGGGACGCCAATGAAATTTTTGAAGAATTGAAGAAGAGAAATATTTTTGTAAGACATTTCCATGGTGCGCGTATCGAAAATTATCTGAGAATTACCATTGGAACCGATGCAGAAATGGACCGCTTCTTTGAAGTACTGAAGAGCGAAATTCTATAATTTCGTTTATGCTTTTTTTATAAAATACCCATTTATTTAATTGGAAATCGATACGATTTTTGCTTATGATGAAAAAGTAAAAAAGTATCAACGGAGGATTCCTATGGGTGGATTACGTGATAAATTTCAGCGATTTATGATGGGCCGTTACGGCATAGATGAACTGAGCCGTTTTTTAAATATTGTAACATTGGTAATTTTGGTGGTTTCCATGATTATCCAGAGGTTCTTTCCCTTGGCTGGATTTGTCCTTTGGGGACTGACTCTAGGCTTAATTGTATATACCTATTTTCGTATTTTTTCAAAGAATATTTCTGCCAGAACGAAGGAAAACCAGTGGTATTGCAGCATTCGTTACAGAAAAACCGGAGGAAGAAATCCTCGAGGGAACGCGTATGGCTATGGCGGCCAGAGTTATTATGGGAATCAAGGCGGTTATCAGCAGCCATTGACCAATGAACAGAAAAAGGCACTGGATCGTAAAACACATAAGATTTTTAAATGCCCGAATTGTGCACAAAAAATTCGTGTTCCGAAAAACCGCGGCAAGATTTGCATTAAGTGCCCAAACTGCAGAATTGAGTTCATTAAGAAGACCTGATGAGGTGACGCATGTTTGGATATATTACCGTGAATGCGGATGAACTGAAAATGCGGGAATACCGTCGATATCGGTCATATTACTGCGGTGTCTGCAAGAGCCTGAAATGGCAATTTGGCCCCGTTGCACAAATGACTCTGACATATGATATGTCCTTTTTAGGACTTTTATTAAGTGCTTTGTATGAGGATGAAACAGGGCCTAAAAAAATACGCTGTGGCGTTCATCCGTTTACTAAGCATGAAGCCCTGTGGAATGAATATACGGATTATGCAGCAGCCGTCAATGTGATGCTTGCCTATTATAAGTGCAAGGATGACTGGACAGACGAGAAGAAGCTGCATAAAAAGGGAGCCGCGGCGATGCTATTTCAAAGCTTTAAGAAAGCGGCAAAGCATTATCCAAAGCAGGCAAAGCAGATAGAAACCTATATCCAAAGTCAGGCAGATGCGGAAGCCGCAAACGAAACAGACTTGGAAGCAGTGGCTGGAATTACCGGCGAGCTTTTGGGCCGATTGTTCTCCTACAGAGAGGATGAATGGCAGAGCCAGTTGTATCGTATGGGATATTATCTGGGGGAGTTTATTTATATTCTGGATGCTTATGATGATCTGTTAAAGGACCAAAAGAAGCATAATTATAATCCTCTTTTGACTCGAGCAGCAGAAGAGAATTTTGATACAGATGTCAGAGAAATTCTGACCCTGGTGGCAGCAGAGAGCGCGAAAGCGTTTGAAAGCATGCCGATTTTACAAGATGCGGAGATTCTTCGAAATATTCTTTATTCCGGCATGTGGACGAAGTTTGAAAAGGTCGTGAACGAGCGAACCGGTGCGAAGAACTCCTAAAGTGAGGTTACTATGTACGATCCTTATAGTGTGTTAGGCGTCTCCCGTGGCGCCAGCGCGGATGAGGTGAAAAAAGCATATCGAAAATTGTCTCGCATGTACCATCCGGATGCGAATGTGAATAATCCGAATAAGGCGCAGGCGGAAGAGAAATTTAAGCAGGTTCAGGAAGCTTATGAACAGATTATGTATGAGCGCGAGCATGGCGAGGGTACCTATGGTAACCAGCAGGGAGGATACAGTTATCGCAGCCAGGCGAATAACTATGCCGGCGACAGCGCCCAGATTTCTCAGGTCATCAGTCTGATCAATGCAGGTCGTTGCTATGAGGCAATGGCGATTTTAAATAGCATGTCCAATCGGGATGCACGCTGGTATTATCTGCATGCACATGCAAACTATGGATTGGGCAATGTGATTAATGCGATACAGGATGCAAGACAAGCTGCTGCTATGGAGCCGAACAATCCGGAATACCAGGATTTGGTTACGCAGCTAGAACAACGCAGTGCTTGGTATAACGGCACCGGAGCGAATTTTAGAAGAGCAACGGTTCCAACACCTTGCTGCTTCAGTTGTCTGGCCTTGCAGTGCTTAAGTGGTTTGTGCGGCGGTTCCATGTGCTGCTAAAGGGGTATAGAAGGATTGGAATGGGAGGATACATATGGCAAAGTCACCGGATCAAAAATTAAAATTGACCTATCTGATTCGTTTCTTTGAGCGAAATACGGATGAAGAGCATCATGCTACCATGAATGATATTCTGGCTGATTTAGAAAGATGCGGCATCCAGGCGGAACGTAAGGCCATCTATGACGATTTAATTGCCTTGGAGCGTTTGGGCTATGAGATTATTCGTGATGGTTCCAGAAACAGCGAATATTATCTGGTGGACCGAGATTTTGAACTTGCTGAGCTAAAACTTCTGGTGGATGCGGTACAATCCTCGAAGTTTATTTCTCAGAAGAGAACGGAGGAATTAATCCGCAAACTGGAGGAGCAGACCAGCCATTATCGGGCAGTACAATTACAACGTCAGGTATATAATACCAATCGTGTTAAAACCATAAATGAAACGGTTTTATATACAATAGACTCTTTGCATGAAGCCATCTCAGCCAATAAAAGAATTGCTTTCCATTATTGTGAATGGAATCTGCAGAAGGAACTGGTATATAAAAATGACGGAAAAATCTATCAGGTGGATCCGGTTGCATTAATCTGGGATGATGAAAATTATTATCTGGTAGCATATGAATCCGATGAGTCCCGAAAACCATCTGAGTATACGGACGAGGATATTCGTCATTATCGAGTGGATAAAATTCGTGATTTGGAGGTATTGTCAGACCGAAGAATTTGTGCACAGGCAATTGCTAATTTCCACCCGGCAGAGTACGTTAAGGAACATTTTAACATGTTTGCGGGTCAGGCTGAATATGTGAAGCTACGCTTTAAGAAGCACCTGATTGGTGTTTTGATTGACCGATTTGGTAAGGAGGTAACCATTTTACCGGATGAAACCGATGAGGGATATGCCGTTGCACGTGTGCGTGTTCAGGTCAGCAATCAGTTCTTTGGCTGGATGACTGGTTTTGGTGGCGATATTGTATTACAGTCACCAGAAAACGTCGTGAACGAATACAAAGAATTTTTAGCAAATATTCAAACAAATTATGAAGGATAAGGACGTGCCAGCGGAGGGACCGCTGGCATGTTTTGTGAGAAACGATGCAGTCGGAAGTGGATTATATCTATGAAATTCCAAAATTTGTAAAGAAAGCCTCTCTGGATAACACGCGTGAAATGCTGCGCCGTCTGGGGAATCCTGAGGCTGGAAAGAAAATCATTCACGTTGCAGGAACCAATGGTAAGGGCTCTGTATGCGCTTATCTGGAATCCATCCTGCGTGAATATGGCTTTCGTGTGGGAAAATTTGTGTCTCCACACCTGGTGGACATTCGTGAACGCATTTGCCTGGACGGGGAGATGGTTTCCAAAGAGGAGTTTGAGCGAACCTTTGCCCGTGTGAAGGAGGTTGCCCTCGCCATGCAGGAGGACGGCTTTGAGCATCCATCCTTTTTTGAGTTTTTATTTGGCATGGGCATGGATATCTTTGGAAGAAGTGACATGGAATATATTATTTTGGAGGTCGGTCTGGGTGGCAGACTGGATGCGACCAATGCGCTTTCCAATCCGATTCTCTCCGTGATTACCTCCATCAGCTTGGATCATACCGAGATTTTGGGCGATACGCACGAGAAGATTGCAAGGGAAAAGGCCGGGATTATTAAGCCGGGTGTTCCGGTGGTCTTCTTAGAAGACCGTGAAGATGTTTCCAAGGTGATTTTGGAGACTGCAGTCCGACAAAAATCTCCTGTAAGATTCGCGAACAAAGCGCAGATTCAGGTCCTGAAGCAAGGGGATAATTCTATTGATTTTTCCCTATATAATGGGTATTATGATAATGAGCGTTTTTGTGTCCATTCGAGCGGACTATATCAGACGGAGAACGCGTCTTTGGCGCTTTTGGCGTGTGAAGAACTTGGATTTTCTGATTTCGAGCATATTCGCAGAGGCCTTTTGAAGACCAATTGGACGGCGCGTATGCAGCCTGTTTTGGACCATATGGTTTTAGATGGCGGACACAATGAGGATGGCATCGCTCGATTTTTGGAATCAGTTCAAAACGATGGCATGACAAGCCGTGTATTATTGTTTTCAGTAGTGGCAGATAAGCATTATGAAATGATGATTCGGGAACTGTGTGCCAGTGGCTTGTTCGAACGGATTGAGGCTGCCAAATTGTCTGATAACAGAGCGCTCAGTCTAGAAAATATGAAGCAGGAATTTGCAAAGTATCCTAAGCAGATGGTGCAGTTTCATGAGACCGTATCCAAGGGCTTTGAAGCGGTATGCAAACTCCGTGAAGAAGGAAAAATGGTATACGTAGTCGGTTCCTTATATTTAGCCGGCGAAGTACTTGCGTTGTTAAAGGAGCAAAACCATGATTGATTTTGATGAAGAGATTAAGAAGTTCCAGCCTAGCTTGGAGGTGGACGAAGCAGAGGATGCAATCTTCCATCATGACACGACCGATGTAACGGATGTCATCGACAAGATTGTAAAGGAAATTGCCGACAAACAGTAGAACCAAGGAGTAGGAACATGAAATGCTACAAATGTAACAGCGTCCTGACCGACAGTGATTACTGTATGAAATGCGGTGCGGATGTATCTGTATACAAGGTGGTCGTAAAGGCCTCGAATGCATATTATAATATTGGTCTTGAGAAGGCACGGGTAAGAGATCTTTCCGGTGCCGCCATTGCGTTAAGAACCAGTGTGAAAATCAATAAGAGCAACATCAAGGCACGCAATCTTTTGGGGTTGGTTTACTTTGAAATGGGAGAGGTGGCCGAGGCCTTAAAGGAGTGGGTTATCAGCTTAAACCAGAAGCCGGATAAGAACGTTGCCACGGTTTATATTCGTAAGGTGAAATCCAATCCAAACCGTTTGGAGGCACTGAATCAGGCTGCCAAGAAATACAATTTTGCGTTGGAAAAACTGCATCAGGGCGGCGATGATGTTGCACTGATTCAATTAAAGAAGGTCGTATCAGAGAATCCTAGATTTGTTCGCGCTTTACTTCTGTTATCGTTGCTTTACATGAAGCGCGGCGAGATGGAACGCTCCGCAAAGACCTTACAGCGCGTTTTGAAGATTGATCGAAATAATACATTGGCGCTTCGTTATCAGGACGAGCTTCATCAGTTAGGCAATGCGGCTATGGATATGAAGGAGGATTCCTATTTCCGTGGTAAGCATCGTAAACTGGAGAATCTGACCGGCCATGATGTCATTGCACCAAGAAATACCTATAAAGAGCCTTCTAGTGGGATTCTGACAGTTTTAACCCTGCTTTTGGGTGTTGTAATCGGTGTGGCTCTGGTATGGTTTTTGGTATTACCGGCCCGTCTGGAACGCGCACAAAATGATAATAATGTGATAATTAAGGATTATAGTGAGAAGTTGTCCGCATATTCCATTGATATCGCACAGTTAAAGGATCAGGTAACGGATTTAACTGCGAAACTGGAGACGGCGGAAAATGAGTTAAATGCATATACCGGAAGCTCCGGAACCATCGCGATGTATACCAAACTGATTGCCGCAGCAGATGCTTATGTAGCGGGCAATTATGAAGACGCGGGCGCACTTCTGATTGAAGTGAATATTACCAAGCTTCCGACCAATGAGGCGAAGTCTCTGTATAGTGCAATGGAAGAAGCCTGCAATAATGGCGCTCAGTCCTATTACAAGGCTGGTGTAAATGCTTATAATCGTGGGGACTATGTAACTGCGTTGGAATATCTGAAGGTTTCTTACGAGTATGATAATACAACCGTTGAGATATCTTACTATTTGGCAATGTCGTATCTGCAGCTGAGCAATGACAAGGATGCACAGCCATATGTTGAACGCGTTTTGAATGATTTTGCGGGCACAAATTTTGCAAATCAGTTAAATCAGTTTTTGACGAATCGAGCGAACAAAGAAGACCAATAAATACAGTTTGGAGCACGGAAATATGAAATATATTTTCATGTCTGTCACAATTGCATCTGCGATCATTTTAGGAATACAGATTGCACGCACGAATAAACGCACTGGGCGTTTTGTTGTGCCTGTAGTTTGGCTTTGTTTGGCTGCTATTTTTTCCATTCTTTTCTATGATTTGACCATCATTTCAAAGAAGCCGCGTGCGGCTTCTTTGATGTTGGGTTTATTCTATGCAAGCATCGACTGGATGTTGGTTTTTATGTTTGATTACATTCTGGTAATCAGCAATTCCCAGAACAAAAAAAGAAATATTACGTTATTCATTACTTATATAGCAATGGCTTTTGTAGACACAATGTCCATGTGCGTTAATATGATGCAGAACCACAGCTTTACGGTTGCGGCATATTACGCTGCAAATGGCACGCTGATTAACTGGATTCCGTATTCTAAGCCATTGTTCTATGTGCATCTGGGCATTTGCTATCTGATTTCCCTGAATATTGTCATCGAGGTAATTGTTAAGGCGGTAACAACGCCACGAATTTATCGTAAATCGTATTACCTGGTTTTGGGCTCCTTTGCGGCAATTTTGATCTACAATCTGCTTTTTATGGTATTCCGCTGGGACTACAATTATTCGATTATTTTGTATAGTGCGATTGCTATTGAGGGCTATTTCTTCTCATTTCATCAGATTCCAAGAAACGAGGAACTGCTTTTGCAGGATATCATGTCAGAGAATATGGCCTCGGCAGTGGTATGCTTTGATCCGGATGGAAACTGCGTTCGTTTAAATCAGGCTGCGAAGAAATTGTTTAGTATTACCGATAAGAATTATTCGGTGGTTGAACAGTATTTATCTGTATGGTTATATGTATATCCAAGCGTGAATGAGGACTTCATTAGTGGCGAGGATATCATTGAAATTGCTGGTAAGGAGCATATTTTCACACAGGAATATCATCGCTTCCGTGATTCAAAAGGTCGCTTGGAAGGCAGTTATCTGAAACTGGATGACCGTACGAGTGAAATTGAAAAACTGAACGAACAACGCTATATTGCAACGCATGATCCATTGACCGGTCTGTATAATCGTTCCAGCTTTTTTGAGGCCTGTGCTAGAATTTTACAGGATTTCCCAGATACGGAATTTTATATGATTGCAACCAATATTAAGGGCTTCACCCTGTTGAATGATGTATTTGGTACCGAATTCGGTGATGACATTCTGGTACGTCAGGCACAGATGCTGATGCGTGCCAATTACGAGAATTGTGTGCATGGAAGAATTTCGGCCGATAAGTTTGCTATGCTGATTCAAAAGAGTGATTTTAATGCAGAGGCTGCTGTGCAAAATACTCTTGCGGTACAAAAGGTCGGTTCCGATGTGAAATATCACATTTGTATGCATTTAGGCGTTTATGAAATCGCAAATCATAGTGATAGTGTGCAAAATATGTACGATCGTGCTGCGCTTGCGATTCGAAATATTAAGGATATTTATGAGCAGACCATTGCTTTTTATGACACCTTCTTAATGGAAGAGCTTTTACACAAAAAGAATGTCCTGTCAGAATTTGATTCTGCCTTGGAAAGCGGTCAGTTCACAATGTTTTTACAGCCACAGGTGGACCGCGAGGGAAAGGCCATCGGTGCGGAAGCGTTGGTACGCTGGATTCATCCAACGAAGGGTCTGATACCACCATTTCGCTTTATTCCGATTCTGGAGGAAACCGGTTATATTTACCGACTGGACCGTTATATATGGGAACTGGCTGCTAAAAAACTGAGTGAGTGGAAGCAGGCGGGTCTGACACAGTACCACATTTCCGTCAATATTTCCACCAGAGACTTTTATTTCACGGATTTATTTACAACTTTTTCCAGCTTGGTTGCACAGTATGACATTGATCCAAAGAATCTGAAACTGGAGATTACAGAGACTACCCTGATGCATGATTTGGAAAGCCACAGGGAGGTATTAAAGAAATTGTCCGATGCAGGCTT
>JAZUHV010000178.1:0-7285 GCA_045641925.1 Butyrivibrio sp. | reverse complement strand
TTCTCCATAGACCTTGCCTGCAATACCATAAAGCGTATCACCTGCCACAATCGTATATTCTTTGTAATTTTTCTTAGCCGTTGTTGGCTCCGGCGTGGTTGGTTCCGGCGTAGTCGGCTCTGGAGTAGTCGGTTCCTCCGTCACAGCTTCCGTTGTCGACTCTTCTGTCTGAGACTCGCTTACGCTCTCTGTTTCGCCTGCCGTTTCAGATGGATCCTCCGCAACGGTAGACGTAGCCTCCGCAGCGGTCTGGCTCGGGGCTGCTGTCGAGGTTTCTGCGTTCTTCTCATCCATCTTCGCGATGCTATTGATACCAATTACCAGTACGACAATAATCAGAACCATACTCATGGCATACACAAGGCTTAGGTGACGCTTTACACTTAATGGGGTATGCTCCTTCGGCTCACGAACCATATCCTTCAAATCATCATCCGGTTCTTCGCCTTCGTCCAGTGTGGTCTCGATAAAATCAACATCCTGACGAACCGTTGAGGAATACAGCTGCATTGCCTCATTTTTCTCATAGAAGCAGGCATATCCAGCACTTTTTTCCAGTCCATCCTCGCCCTTTCCATAGAAGGACTCTTCGTCGGTTTCATGGTTATAATAGAAAAATACCTTATGGTCTTCCGCAAAGCTTTCGCGGTCAGCCTCATTGATAATTGGTAAATCCTCTTCCGTAATTTGGGAGGAAACCAAATACCATCCAACGATTTCCATACCCTGGAAATACTGACCTACTGTGCCGTTTGCAATTGGCCAGGTTTCGGCAGTAAAGGAAATCTTGTCCTTGAAGACAGCTGCATTGCCGACCTCGGTAGCACCCTTTACCATAACGTAAACGACGCCATCGTCCTCAAAAACCTCACCTAAAAGGAGACCAACCATGCCCTCATCGTATTCATCTACCTCTACGCCCTTAATGAACGTACGGACATAGTCCTCCATATAGATGATCCGTTTGCCGGTTAACTCACCACATATTTTTTTATCGGCAGGAAGGGAGCTAACACTACCCTTCTTGATTTCCTCATTCGCCATAACTGCTTACCTCTAGTTCTTGGAATCCTTATTCTTTAACACATTAATGGCCTCGCCAACGGTCTGTGCCTCGCCAGCGGTCATAATGTCCAAAAGAGCATCAATCTTGGAAATATTCGTAAATTCTTTGCCCATATAAGCTTCGTAACGGGTGGAAAGGGTAATGCCCTGCTCCTTTGCCTTTCCTTCCAAGGCATTTACAACCTGTGAAAGTTCCGCAATCTTCTGCTCCAGTTCGGTCAAATGTGGACGCTCTCTTTCATCCAGTTCAGAAAGAATGGTAGGCTTAGTAACCGCATCAAATTCCTTCAGGGCATCTGCCTTCTGGTTTTCAATCTCAGTAATGACACCTTCGGAGGTTGCGATACGACTGTCAAAATCGTCCAGACCATACATGCTCTCTTCTTTGTCCTTCTTGATGGAACGGGAAATCTGGCGAATCTGCTTATTGTTCTGATTTACAGAATCGCGCAATTCGCGAATGCTCTTTAATGCTTCTAAATGCTTGTGCTTGGTATTGTCCCCAATCAGTTTGTAAACAAAGAAGAATAATACTGCAAATACAAAAAATACGATTCCAACCAATACAAACCATGGAAGAGGACCCGTCTTAATGCCAGGCACCAGGAAGTACAATGCCCCGAATACGGCACCCGGAATTAACAGGAATGCAATAATGAACATTAAGATACAAACCATAACCTCGGAAAAGCCCTTGGTAAAAAATAAACTAAAATAAAATGCGCTACCACAGAAGGATGGAAGCTTCTCTGCGCGAAGAGCCTGCTTGATGGTTCTCTTCAGATCCCCATTCTGTCCACTCAAATCAGCGGTTTCTGCAGCGATACGCTCTTTAACGCCGGCTGCTTTTGCCTTGCCACGTTCATTCTGCGCCTTCTTTAAACGAGAGTTTTCTTTAGAAATCTCATCATCGAATTTGGACGCCACCTCACTTCTTCTCTTCTTTATGGTGGATTCCTTTTCATTCTCAAGCGCCTTATTGGCCTGTGCCAATTCTTTTTCAACCTTCTTTAATTCTGCAGCATTGGTTTCCAATTCCTCTTTTGTCTTATTGGATTCCTTCACAAATTCTCTGCATTCTACTAAATCATCATAATTTCCGGATAAAATCGGTTCATTCGCCATAACTATTTCCTCCCAAAAATAAGTGAATTCATTTCATATCACACATAGATTAAGTATAAAACAAATCCAGCCTTCGGTCTATAAAAAATTACGAAAAACTCGGGTTACTGTGCGGCAATTTTGTCTGCCAAATCGGACAGATAAACATACCGTTCCATCTTCTCCTCCAGTTCCTGCTCCTTCTGTGATTTTTCTATTGTCAGCGTATTCAATTTCACAAAATCTGTCGCACAGGTACTCATCTGCGCATCAATTTCTGCAATACGATTTTCGATTGCTTCAATATCCGACTCAATGGTCTCATACTCGCGCTGCTCCTTGAATGTGAACTTCAGTTTCTGCTCATGTGCAGGGCGCTTCGTCTTTGCCTGTGAATCTGCAGCTGTGCTTGGTGTACTTTTGGCGGCTGTTTTCGCCATTTCCCCTAATCCATAGCATCCGCCAGCGGCCTGATAATCCGTAAAATTACCCTCATATTGGCAGATCTGCCCGTTTTCAAATGCAAAAATGCGGTCCACAATACGGTCCAGAAAGAATCGGTCATGAGACACGGTCACTACAATGCCAGAAAAATCGTCCAGATAATCCTCTAAAATTGCCAGTGTCTGAATATCCAAATCGTTCGTCGGCTCATCCAAAAGAAGAAAATTCGGTGCACCCATCAGTACATGTAACAAATACAGCCTGCGCTTTTCACCGCCAGACAATTTCCTTATCTTTTGATACTGCAGCGCGCCTTCAAACAGGAAGCGCTCGAGCATGGCCGCAGCCGTAACGGTTTCATTTCCAATGGTGATGTATTCCGCCACATCGCGAATATAATCAATCACCTTCTGGTTTTCATCCAATGCCTGATTGTCCTGTGCAAAGTATCCAATGCGAAGCGTGGTGCCTACCTCACGTTCTCCTACATCCGGGGCGAGGCGTCCGGCAATCAGGTTCATTAACGTTGATTTACCGCAACCATTTGGTCCAATGATTCCAATACGGTCATTTTTCAAAAATATATAAGAAAAATCAGGCACAATCAAATTGCCTTCATAGGACTTTGCAATATGGCTAAGCTCCATAGTCTTACGCCCCATGCGGCTCGCTGTCGAACCCATTTCCACCGTTCCTGTAGTTTCCGGTGCCTTCTCGTTTTTCAGAATTTCATAACGATCCAGACGTGCCTTCTGTTTGGTCGTTCTGGCCTTTGCGCCGCGCTTGACCCACTCCAGTTCTTTTCTAAGAATATTCCTGTGTTTTTTATACGTCGCCAGTTCCATTTCCTCTCGCTCTGCCTTCAGTTCCAGAAAGCCCGAGAAATTTGACTGGTATCCATACAAATGTCCCTTGTCCACCTCCACAATACGATTGCAGACACGATCCAGAAAATAGCGATCATGCGTAACTATCACAAGTGCGCCCTTATAGCCAATCAGATAGTTTTCCAACCACAAAATCACATCCTGATCCAAATGGTTTGTGGGCTCATCCAGTACCAGAATATCGCATTCTGTCAAAAGAGTACGCGCCAAAGCCGCCTTCTTTTTCTGACCTCCGCTCAGATTCCCCATCGTTGCAGAATAATCCTCAAATCCCAATTTATTTAACATCTGCTGCGCGCGGCCTTCGTCATTGCCCGCCAATACATACTCATACACGGTCTGATCCGCTTCAAACACAGGATCCTGCAAAAGCATTACAATCTTAACCTGATTGCCCTTTGCCAGTTCCCCATCATCTGGTTGTTCAATACCGGCAATCATTCGCAGCAATGTGCTCTTGCCGGTGCCATTGGTGCCGACAATGCCAATCTTATCCTCGGAGTTTATGGAAAAATCCGCTCCATCCAGTAAAATCTTATCCGTATAGGCCTTACAAATGCCTTTCACTGTAAGTAAATTCATATCAATCGCCTCAATTTTTGTTGTTCCTGCAATGCCTCAAGCATATCATAGTCACGAATGGCTTGCAAACCGCAGGCGCTTCCTTTAGACTAAAGAAGCGAACCTGGAATTCCTATCAGGTCCGCTCTTTGTGAGGTATCTTTTATGTTTCGTATGTGGTGTAAAATTTTCAAAGACAATCGTATGGTACGGGATCTTACCATCGAGGATGGTGACTTCGAAAAGTCCCGAACCAAAAAGGTGTTTGACGCCCTCGAAGCCTGCTGCCGCGACTTCGACTTAGCGGCTCCCATCTGGCTCGATTCCACCATTCAGGAATTCAAGCGCCATGACAAAGCACGTTTCACCAGGGACAGCTTTGTGGAGGATGTTGAATTCGATTATCTAGAAATCCATGTTATCGAAGAGGATGATTATTTTTAGGCTTATACCACGTTTCTGGATTCACCCTTCATAAACGCTTCGAGATTTGCCGCAACTTCGGCAGATAAAGTCTTTCTGGCTTCCACACTGGCCCATGCCACATGCGGAGTCATCACAATCTTGTCTGGATTTTTTAGCTTCAACAATGGAGATTCTGCAGGCATCGGTTCCTTCTCAAATACGTCCAAGCCTGCACCGGCAATCCAGTCTTCGTCCAAAGCCTTAGCCAAGGCAGTTTCCACAACAATTGGTCCACGTCCCACATTCACAAGAATGGCAGACTTCTTCATTTTCTTTAATTCTTCTTCGCCCAAAAGCCCCCTTGTCGCATCATTCAATGGAGCATGCACAGAAATCACATCACAGGTTTTCAAAAGCGTATCCAAATCCACGCGTTCATAATCATCCGTGTTGTTCCTTCCGCTGGTGGAATAATACACCACCTTGCAGCCAAATTTCTCCACAATTTCTGCCACGCCGCGTCCAATCGCGCCAAGTCCCACAATGCCCCAGGTCTTTCCGGTCAATTCATGGAATGGAGTGTTCATGTAGGAAAATGCAGGCGCTGCAGTGCACTGGCCTTCTTTTACAAAACGGTCAAAATACAACAGATGAGTTGCCACAGCAAAGTACAGCGCAAAGGTCTGCTGAATGACACTCTGGGAGGAATAGCCCTTCACATTGGTGGTCACAATGCCCTTACTCTTTGCATAAGGCAAATCCACGGTATTTGTTCCGGTCGCTGTAAGGCCAATATATTTCAAATTTGGAACGCCATCTAAAACACGCTTATCATAAACAGAGCGGTTGGAAATTGCTGCATCCGCATCCTTTAAGCGCTCAATCATCTGTTCCGGGAGAGTATCCTCATATACTGTTACAGTTCCCAAAGCCTCTAAGCTTGTCATGTCATAATCATTTCCCAAGGACGCGTGGTCCAGTACTACAATGTTCATCGTGTTTTGTCCTTTCTCTGCGTGTAATCGTAAAAAGGGCCCCGAAATCGGAACCCTTTTTCCTGTAATTTTTTATAAATTAGATGTTCAATAAATCGCTATAAACCTTCAAAGCACCCTCGGTCTCATGTGCAAGCACCTTCTTAGCAAGCACCTTTCCAAGCTGAACGCCTTCCTGGTCGAAGCTGTTAATATTCCATAAGAAGCCCTGGAACATAACCTTGTTCTCATAATGTGCGAGCAATGCACCCAAGGTCTCAGGAGTCAACTGATCGCCAATGATAATGCTGGATGGACGGCCACCTTCGAAATTCTTATTCTTGTCATCATTGCTCTTTCCACAAGCAAATGCAACGATCTGTGCAGCAACATTCGCACAAAGCTTCTGCTGACTGGTGCTGTCCTGAATCACAACATCGGAGCCAATCTGATTATTGCGGAATGCAATGAACTGCAATGGAACAATATCCGTTCCCTGATGTAACAGCTGATAGAAGGAATGCTGTCCATTGGTTCCCGGCTCACCGAAAATAGCAGGGCCAGTCTGATAATTAATTTCCTCGCTAAAGCGGTTAACAGACTTACCATTGGACTCCATGTCGAGCTGCTGTAAATGCGCAGGGAATCTGCTAAGCGCCTGTGAGTAAGGCAATACTGCAGTTGCAGGGTAACCAAGTACATTTCTTTCATATACGCCAATCAAAGCGTCAAGCATTGCTGGGTTCTGTAATACATCCGCATTTAATCCAAGCTTGTCTTCCTCTGCTGCGCCGTTTAAGAATCTTGCGAATACTTCTGGGCCAAATGCTAAAGAAAGAACTGCACCGCCTACTGCAGAAGTAGAGGAGAAACGGCCACCGATGTAATCATCCATGAAGAATGCTGCCAGGTAGTCATCACTCTTTGCAAGAGGTGAGGTCTCAGAGGTAACTGCAATCATATGCTTGGAAGCATCCAAGCCTGCATTCTTTAATGCATCCTTTACGAAGGACTCATTGGTCAGGGTTTCAAGAGTGGTTCCAGACTTGGAAACCAATACGAAAATAGCATGTGCCACGTCCGTGGACTTTAATACAGCTGCTGCATCGTCAGGATCTACATTACTGATGAATTTTGCATCCATCTTGAAAAGGTCATTCGCCTTTGCCCAGTTCTCCAATGCAAGATACATTGCACGAGGGCCCAAATCGGATCCACCGATACCGATCTGTACTACGGTGGTAAACTTCTCACCTGCAGCATTGGTAATCTCGCCGTTATGAACCTTATTAGCAAAGTCAGCAATCTTCTGCTGCTGTGCGGTATAGAATGCTCTCTTGTCGCCGCCATCAGCCTCTACAGCATTGCCAAGCTGACCACGGGTCATATGATGAAGAACCATTCTCTTCTCACCGGTGTTAATCACTTCACCATTGTATAATTCAGTAAACTTCTCAGAAAGTTCTGCTTCCTTCGCAAGTTTAACGAGTACAGCAAGTACATCGTCATCAACCTGCTTTGCAGCATAGTTATAAGCAAGTCCTGCTGCCATTGGCACGCAGTACTTCTTTACACGCTCTGCACCGGTTTCGCCAGACATTGCGCTTACCAAATCAACCTTCTTTACTGCAGAAAGTTCAGCAAAAGATTTCAGAGTATCTAAGTTATTCCAATTTGCCATTTCTTTTATCGGTTCATTGCTGCCTGCGGCGGCAAATCCCCTCTCCTTTCATTTGCAATCTTGTTAATTTCAATTAAAAGCCGAACTCATTATAGAAGAATGTGTCCGTAAAATCAACGAATTATTTACATTGCGGCTACAAGTGCTGCCACTAATTTCACGGA
>JAZUHV010000177.1:0-35384 GCA_045641925.1 Butyrivibrio sp. | reverse complement strand
AAAATAATCCGCATGTTCTGCATCAATCTGACGATAATAGGCAGCAAATCGTTCCATCACCGGCCCCATATACCGATTGCTCAAATTTTGACGTGCTTTTCCCAAATACTCCCTGGTTAATTCAATACGATTATAAAACTGCAAAAGCCTTGCAAGCTCCTGCTCCTTCTCCTGCAGTAACTGTGAAATTTTTTGAAGTTCGGACTCGAAACGTTCCTGAACATGGGACTGTTGTTCCCTTCTTCCTAGCAAATCGCGATACTCCCGAATGTCGCTCTTTAATTCCATCAAAAGCATCTGGTCCCGTTTTTCAATATATTCCATCCCGTACAATTCAAAGAAAGAACGAAGGGTGGTCTCACTCTCGCGAATAAAATCCTCGTCCTGCGCAATCAGATGGTACAAATCATCCAATTCCTTACGAGTATCGTCATCGTCATCCTCCTCGTCATCGTCCAGGTCTTCATCGTCCTCATCGTCAGAATCCGAATCAGACTCGTGAAGTTTGCGAAAGGCAGATGGAATCAAAATACCAATGATGATACAAAGAACACCGGGTGCTATTCCAATATAGCCATAAACGGACAGAAAATATCCCGCCGCCACGGATATAATACAAATCAAAAGGCCGAAAATAATCCATCCTGCTCCGCTTTTCTTTCTGGTTGTAGGTGTCGGAGTTTCCTTCCCACCCTGGCGAACAGAATTCTTTCTAAGAAGCTGTTCCATTGTATCCGCCTTCGTTTGTCGCTCATTGCGGGCATTCATGGTATTATGCTTGCGTTCGGCAATTTCCAGCATATGATCAATCTGTTCCTCCCCAGGAATTCCCTCAGAAAACAAATCCTGAAGTTCCTCAAGGCGGTTTTCTTCACGCTGCGTTAATGCCTGTTCCTTTAACTGTTCCTCATAAGCACGCAAACGGTCATTCCCCTCGGTTCTGTGAAGGGCCTGCTCCGGTTGCATTGTCAGCACACGAAGGCTCTCCACTTCCTCGCGAAGCCTTGCAATTTTTCCGGTCTTCCGATTCGGCGAATATTCATTCAGCAAATCCTTAAGGTAAGTATCTGCCTTTTCATACCCCGCTAAATCATCGGACATTTCAGACAGATTGCAAATTTTAGCAGCAATTTTATCTGTTGCCCCAGTCTTACAATCGTCCTGATTAATCCAGGCGGTTCGTTGAAAAGATATAGAATCTACGCCGAATAGTTCCATGCCAATTTCTGTACTAAAGCGATCACTGACCAAATTGGTATGCATATCACGCAGTTCAAATTCATCGTTCTTTTTCGTCTCATGAAAGATTCTGCTCAGCCGATAAACATCTTCCCCTACAGAAAATACAATATGTCCGCCATAGGTCCCGCCCTGCCAAGGACGGTATTTCTCACGTTCATTGTTTATGGTCACATCTTTTCTGGCATTTTCATTCTCAAAGCCAAAAAACATAATGCGAAGGAATGCCGCCAGGGTGGACTTTCCGTATCCATTGCCCTGACAGATTGTATGTAATCCCTTTTCAAATTGCATCGTTACATCGGAAAGTGCACCAAAATTTTCAACCCGACAGGAAATCAGTTTCATGGCTGCACCTCCTCTCCTCGAAGCGCTGCCATTCCATACTGCAGCACCGCGCGTTTGTTCTCGTCCGATAAGCTTTCATCCGCGCGTACCAAACGAAGGAATTCTGCCTTTAAAGAGTGTTCATCCGGTGCAACCGAGCGGTCTTTTTTAGGCACGGAAGAATTTGTAACCTTAAAAGCATAAAAGCGTTCATCGTACTGATTCTTAATCCATTCCACATCCGGCATCAATAAACCGGTTTCGCCAATCAGTTCCACATGGACCAAATCGTCCTCCGACAATTTTTCTTCCTGTAATTGCAATTCTAAAGCTTCATCAATGGCATTCAAAAGCTCCGCCGTATTATATACATCGGATAAATCTACAGCCACCTCACAAACCCTGCGTTTTTGCCATGGAATCAGCTCCCATTCTACATGATGGGACTCTGGTTCAACATGAAGCAGTACAAATCCATGCTCCCCGGCTTCATCAAAGCCACGGCCCTCCATACAACCGGGATAAACATAAACACCACGTGCATCCAGTTCCCCTTCTCGGTAAGAATGAATATGCCCCAGTGCCAGATAATCAATATTACGATGCGCCAAATCCTTTAAGCTGATATTTTCCGGTGCAGATTTGCTTGCTTTAGTGGACGCAATTTGTCCATGCAGCAAAACAATATTGATGCTGTCTGGTTGACAGTTCAGTTTTTCGTACAAATCCGTTTCGTAGCCTGCGCCCGGATTCATTCCATGAATGGTTACCTCCCCGCCATGAAAGCGATAGCTGGTCCAGGTATCCCGAAATAATTTCAAATTTTTGGGAAGACTTGGGATAGCTTCTATAAAAGCCCTTCGTTCATGATTACCTGTCAGATAAAAAAAGACCAGTTGTGGATGGTTCGCAATCTCCTGATAAACCACTCGTGCCGCCTCATCGGATATTTTTTCCCGGTCAAACAAATCGCCCGCAATCAGGATAACCTTCACGCCCTCATTTACAGCATAATCGATCATCCTGCTAAAGTTCGCGAGCAGCTCCTGCCGGCGAGCATTCGCCTGCCTAGGTGTCAGATTTGTATTTAATTCGGAATCCAGGTGCAAATCCGCACAATGAATCATTTTCATAGACTTCATCCCCACAAATTACAAATTCAAAAAGCGTTCCCAGTTTTCTTCGTTTCTGATTGCTGTCATCTCAATAACATAGCAGCCATCATCCGTGTCCAGATTTAAGATATACGTATCATTTTCCTGCTCCAGGGAATAAATCGTCGTACCAATCAATTCTTTTAAAACGGACGAATGTTCCTTGGCAGGAATGATTTCATCCTCCACAGACTCCAGCAAAACACCATCTGCATTGAAGCGCTTATAGCCTTCTTTCACAATGCGAACGAAAGAGCCCTTCACCAAATCCAGTTCCATATCATTGGTGCGCATCAGACGAATATCGCGATTACACGAATTTTCCGGAAGGATTTTAACATTTTCCATAAAAATGCGAATACCATCCGATGAAAACTCCAGTTCATCAAAAATTGCTTCTTCAAAATCAAAATGATTCAGTTCATTCGTTGTATGATACATACTGTCTCCTATCTTTAAAAAAGTTTGCGAAATGCAGTCGGTAATGCATAGTTCGTCCGACGTTCCTTCTCTGAAACAAAGGTCAAATCAGAATTTTCCGGAAATGTCCCAACAACCATAAAGCAATGCATATGCCACTCCACATGTGTAAAGACATGCTTTTTCCAACCACCGTCCGTCACCTCATATTGCTTTGGCAAACAGCAGCCAAACACTTCCTCTGATAAGCGTGTCACGACATCCGCCATGTCCGTATCTCCCAAAAGATTTGGATATTCCCAAAGTCCGGCCAAAAGACCATTCTCAGCTCTTCGATGCAGAGCAATCCTGTTTTCCGCATCCACCAGGCAAAAAACGGTTTTTTCTTCGATGCGGCGCTTCGCCTTCGGCTTACGAATTGGAAGTGAATTTTGTATCCCCATTATACAGGCTTTACATGTCCCATTAACAGGACAGTTTGCACAATCCGGCTCACCATTTGGAATGCAGATTACCTCTCCCAACTCCATCAGTCCCTGAGTTACAGAGGCTTCCTTCCCGCATGGATATGCATCACTTAATGCAGCCGTAACTTCTTTTCTAAAATGCATATCCATAATATCCGTATCACAGGCCATCAGTCTGCTCATCACGCGAAGCACATTTCCATCCACAGCCGCATGCGGTTGGTGAAAGGCCATGGAGGCAATAGCCCCAGCGGTATAATCTCCAATTCCCGGAAGCCTTCGAATGGTTTCAAAATCTGTTGGAAAGCATCCATTATGCTCCTCGCATATCAGCGTTGCCGCTTTTTTCAAATTACGAACACGCGAATAATATCCCAGCCCTTCCCATAATTTATGGAGTTTTTCATCCTCACAGGCAGCTAACTCCTGAATGGATGGCAGTTCCTTCATAAAGCGCTCATAGTACGGAATAACTGCTTCAATACGCGTTTGCTGCAGCATGATTTCCGAAACCCATATATGGTACGGGTCGCAATCCGCACGCCATGGAAGGCTCCTTCCATTTGCGTCATACCAATCCGCAATAACCTCTACAATGTCATTCAATTTCCATTTTTTTACATCATGATTCATGCATAATAGTATAACACATCCATTGCAGGTTACGTACCCCTTTGGTAAAATGAGGAAAGGAAAAAAACAATAAGCGAGGCCATTTATGGATTACAAAATCGATCTTTCCGGAACCTATGAATTTAGAATGGAATCAGCCTCTTTGGGCGAAATTATTTATGATTCCAGTATGCTCTTTCATGATCAAATCAGCCTACCGACAACAGCCTCTGAAGCACAAAAAGGAGAACGAAAAGAAGGTGGGCCAAGTGACCACCTAACCGATCCTTATGCTTTTGAAGGATGTGCATGGTTTAAGAAAACCATATGCCTGCCAAAAGCAGATGCTTACACACTCTGCTTAGAACGTACCCGTATTTCTCACGTGTGGTTAAATGGTAAGCCTCTCGGCATTCAAAACAGTTTAGTTGGAAAGCATATTTATGATGCTACAAAAGCAGCCCAGGAAGGAGAAAACGAGCTCGTCCTGATGGTTCAAAACGTTGGCTATCCAATTCCGGGTGGGCACATGACCTCCCCAGATACTCAGACCAATTGGAATGGCATTGTCGGTGAAATCAGCATGACCTGCCACCAAAAATTGCGCATAGATTCCCTTCGTACCTTCTGTGAGCCTTCCGAAGATAATAGATTTTTACCAAAGCCTGTTGCAGGATTTGAGTTACAAATCACGAACTTGACCGACAAAAATCTGGAAGAAACAATTTCTATCAGTTCTTCTTTACTTACCCTTATATGGGAACGGGATAACCATGCAGATTTCGAACTAAACTGCATCCGTAACATTGAAAATCCACTATTGCAGTCCGTTTCTTTGGTTCCGGGATGTAATTTCGTAAAATTATATTATGATTTAACATCCTCAAACTGCTTATGGAGCGAGCACTCTCCTCAGGTTTATGAATTCGCAGTAAGCATTGGAGAGGAAAACACTACGACATACTTTGGTTTAAAGGTATTTACCCATGATGGTGAGCACTTTTATATCAATGGTCAGAAAACCTTCCTTCGTGGTAAGCACGATGGAATGAGTTTTCCGCTCACGGGATATGCACCAATGGATTTAGAAAGCTGGGCTCAGGTATTTGCAACCGCAAAGGATTATGGTATCAATCACTACCGCTATCACACCTGCTGTCCGCCGGACGTTGCATTCTTTGCGGCAGATTTGGTCGGTATCTATATGCAGCCAGAGTTGTCCTTCTGGGGTACTGTGCGTAACCCTTCCGAACCGGAATATGACGAAGCCGCACAAACCTTCTTACACGATGAAGGCGTCCGCATTCTTCACGACTTTGGCAATCATCCATCCTTCGTTATGATGAGTATGGGAAATGAGCTTTGGGGCGATGCCGATGTGTTAAATTCCCTGCTTGGCGAATATAAAACGCTTCGTCCAAACGTACTGTTCGCACAAGGTTCCAACAATTTCTTCTGGACACCTAAGCTTTTATCCAACGATGACTTCTTCTCCGGAGTACGTTTTAGTATAGATCGCCAGATTCGTGGTTCTTTCGCCGCTTGTGATGTTCCATATGGGCATGTACAAATGGATACTCCGGCTACTCGATTCAATTATGACGAATCCATTCGTCCTGGTGAATCCACTACTACTGCAACCGCTGTTTTGGAAGATGGTTTTGCTGAAATTCAGTATGGAACCGGCGTTAAGAAGGTCAAATTAGATCAAATTGATGGTGAGCTGATTTCCGATGTTCCGGTTATTTCTCATGAGGTCGGCCAGTACTCCTTCTTCCCAGATTTCAAAGAGATTAATCAATATACCGGTGTATTACAGCCTGAAAATTTAAAGATATTTCAAAAGAATATGCAAGATGCAGGTTTATCTTCCATGTCAGACGCGTTCTTTTATTCTGCCGGGAAATTGGCCGTAGACTGTTATAAAGATGAAATAGAGACTATGTTTCGCTCCGCTCATATGGCAGGCTTTCAGTTACTGGATCTGACTGATTTTATGGGACAGGGAAGCGCCATGGTCGGTATTCTCAATTCCATGTACCAGAACAAGGGACTAATCAGCGCTAAAGCCTGGCGTGGATTTTGCTCCGATACTGTCATTATGGCAGAATTTGATTCCTACATTGTTCAGGATGAAGATTCCTTCCAGTTCGACGTCAGCATGCATTATACCGGTGCAGAGCCTATTCCAAGTGCCACTTTGGTAATGACACTTGCCGAAACCTGGGGTGCATGCAGTGGTACTACCACCTCCTGCTCCGACTGCGAAAGTAAAGCTGAAGGGAAGCCATGTGGTGATATTGCATCCTTTACCAGAGCAAAATTGGTGCATATCAATGAACGAGGTTATCAAAAAATTGCCTCTGCAAAATTTGATATTCCAAAGAAGGAACGACCTACCGCTTATACCTTAACAGTTTCCATTAGCGGCACCGAAATCAGCAATTCCTACACTTTATGGAGTTATCCAAAGGAGATGAAAATTGCTAAAAATTGCCCTCTTGTAGCGACCACTTTAGAAAATGCAAAGACACTTTCTAAAGAACATAAAAAAATATTACTCTTTCTTTCTGACGAAGAGAACACGGAATCCATCGAAGGATTTTATACCTCTGACTTTTGGAATTATCCAATGTTTAAGAGCATTTGCGACAGCGTTGGTAAGCCCGCCGCCCCAGGAACGCTCGGATTATATATCAACGACCGTCATCCTGCACTTGCCGGATTCCCAAGTCGTAGCTACAGCACTCCACAGTGGTTCCATCTGGTAATGAATTCTCGCTCAAGCATCTTGGACCATACGGATATCGAGCCAATTGTCTGGACTATAGACAACACCACACGTTGTCATAAACTGGGGCTTCTTTATGAAATTCCGGGAGTGTCTGAGGACTCTCATATTTTAATATGCACAGCCAATGTTCCAAAGCTTTTGGAGCAGGGACATCCGGAGGTAGAAGCCTTCTATCAAAGTTTGTTAGCATATTGCGAAGAAGAATTCTAAGGGAAGGCTGCTTATCCATACATAAAATCAGAGCTGCGCCAATTAGCGCAGCTCTTTCATTTTTTAATTATGCTATTAAAACATTTTTCTTCTTAATACGCTTGCCACGTATCTTCCCATCAACTGCTGTCCCGGTTCGTCCGGATGCAATCCATCGCGCAGGTATCGACCGGTGCCGCCTTCCACTTCATACTTCTCACAAATACCACATTTTCCATACATGTCAATCACCTGTACAGACATCTCATTGGCAATAGCCTTAATGACTTCAATCGTTTTTCGATTCTTTGCATTATGTTCTGGGCTACCAGTCTGTATTGGTGTCAGTACAAAGATCTTACAGTCTGGAAAATTTTCCTGAATTGTCTGGATGCACCATCTTACCGCACCAGCTTCCGTAAACAAATCCACATTCTCGGCATCCTTATCCTTACCTTGTACTGCCAATTCCGGATCGCCTAAAGAAGCACCATCGTCATTGGTTCCGTAGGAGAAGGTAAAAAGTTCAGGAACAGGAGCTTCGCCCGCCTTCACCATCTGCAAATACTGCTGAATATGCACAATCGCGCAGTTGTTTGCACGCATCTGTAATTCTACCAGATCCTCTGTCGGCTCCCAGCCGCCGCTTACACCGGCGAAGTCAGAATCGGCCGGATTCTGTGTTGTAACACTGCCTGCCTCTGTGGTAATGGTGCGCTTATACCATACAGAGCTTCCAACAGCTACGTTGGTGTGTGTAGCCATTCCCAGCTCCTCAAATGCGGTCCAGGACCACTGCTTCCACGCAGTAATGCTGTCTCCGCTGACGCCCATATTAATTTTTGAAAAGTCTACCATAACTATATCCTCTTTTATTCTATCATCGAACAGTCAAAGCGTCCGTTTACCAGTCTACGCCAAGTGAATTGATGTGTGCTACCAATTCCTCAGCCATAACCTCTGCCTCAGGAATACGAATGTGTCCATGTGTTCCGCAGCCATTCTTCGTATATAAGAAATGTGTTACCTTTCCATTCGTAAAGCTTTGCGCAACCTCATCAATCGCACGATCCCAAGCCTCATTATGATTCAAAATCGTAGTCGTCAATACAAATACTGCCTTTGGATATCTCTCCATCAGGTTTTCAATAAAAGCCCGATAATGCTTTCTCCAGTTCTGCGCCTTCTCACCATCATAGTCCTCGGCCATATAATCTTCCGGATTACTATCATTCTGGCCAAGAGCCAAAACAACTACCTGTGGCACATACTTTGTGAAATCCCAAGGCTTTCTATCGCCCAAAAATGGATTGTACTGAATCTTATCATAGCAGCTTTCTGCACCAACAAAGTCCGGATAATTAAACCATCCAGTAGCGTCCAAAAGTGCCATTCCACCCTGAGAAGTATCATGTAATTCTGCACCTAATTTTCTGGCTGCAATCCAAGAATAGGAATAATAGCTGTTGGAGAAAATTCCATCATGATTTTCCGGATCTGCCAAACCCACGTAATCGATGGCTTCGCTCACCTCACCACAGGAAACACTATCTCCGAACACTTCAATACGGCGTGCAGGCTTTGGTCCCACTTCCAGCAATGTGCCTTCCAAGTCGAATCCGTATAAAGTCACATAATGGCAACCGTCCTGACGCTTATAAAGCATCAGCTCGTGCTCACCTTCTGGAAGCCCTCTGGCAATCACATAATTGTGCGGCTTGTCATTGTTTACCAAATCAAAACGACCCATCACTCCATCTAGGATAAAGCCCATGGAGTTAATCGCATAATTCTTATGATTGGCCAGATTAACATTGATTCCCGTTCCATTAAATCTTAATTTAATATTTGTAGCAGCATAGACAAGGACTGGTTCCTTTGGATTTTCAAAATCAATACGTCCACTATACTGCAAATATGGATGATCTGGTTCAATTCTCATAATCAACCTCTATTTTAATAATTCTAAATTCTTCTGAATTAATTCGCAGCGCTGTGCTACACATTCAACAGAACGTCCCGGATCCTCTGGGGTGTTAAATACGTAATCCACCAGCTTGTCGATTGTTGTAGTTGCAACATGCAGTCTGGTATCTGATGCAGCATAATAAATAAATACTTCGTTCTTCTCATTAACAATTGCACCATTCGTAAAGCAAACATTACTTACATCACCCACACGCTCCCAGCCGCGAGGTCCGATAAGCATGCCACTTGGTTCTGCAATCACCTTGGATGGATCCTTTAAATCGGTTGCGAAGGCATAAATAACATAGCGAAGGCCAGCAGCGGTGTTACGCACACCATGTGCAATGTGAATCCAGCCGCGATCCGTCTTAATTGGAGTCGCACCAGCACCATTCTTTGCTTCAGTAATGGTATGATACTTACGAAGAGAAGTCATCTTTTCCTCATCAATTACTGCATGGGTAATATCCTCACAAAGGCCAAATCCAACGCCTCCGCCTGATCCAGTCTCGATGAAATCATCCATTGGTCTTGTATAGAAAGCATACTTGCCATCTACAAACTCCGGATGCAATACGACATTTCTCTGCTGTGGAGAACGAAGAGTCACAAGATTCGGAAGTCTTTCCCACTTCTTTAAATCCTTGGTTCTAACAATGCCCGCAGCGGCTACGGCTGCGGATAAATCATTCACACTGGTGTCCTTACTTTCAGAGCAGAATACGCCATAAATCCAGCCATCTTCATGCTGAGTGAGACGCATATCGTATACGTTGGTTTCCTCCGGGCAAACATCGTCCAAAAGAATTGGATAATCCCAAAAACGGAAGCCATCCACACCATTATCACTTTCAGCCACACCAAAGAAGGACTTTCTGTCATTGCCCTCGATGCGAGCCACCAAATAATACTTTCCATTTAAATAAATTGCGCCAGAATTAAATACCGCATTCACACCGAGACGCTCCATAAAGAACGGATTGGTCTCCTTATTTAAATCATACTTCCAGATAAGTGGAATATGATTTCTCTCCAATACTGGATATACATAACGGTCATAAATACCATTGTAAAAAGGTGCCTTCTTGTTTACTCTGGCAAGAAATGCTTCCTGCTCCTTTGCCAGTTCAAAATATTTCTCATGAATCATATCAGCTCTCCTATAATACTCTCTTAATCAGTTCCAAGCACATTCTTCCGTTGTGGTATGGGCATTTCCACTGCTCTACGATTGGTCTGTCCGGATATGGATTCCCATCCTGATCCACTTCCCAATACCACTCCGATCCTACACGGTGGTCAAATACCTTATCACGAATGAATTCCCACTGGTTCATCGCTGCATCCAGATATTCAGTATGCTCAGGAGTCTTTTCATAGCCATTAAAGAAACCTAAAACAGACTCTGCCTGAACCCACCAGATACGATGTTCATTTACTACACCCTTTTCGCACTCATTTGCAAGAGAGGTTCCATTAAAGGCCACCTTATAAACATTTGCTGTCAAATCTCTGGTGATTGCGCCCATCTTTTCGGTATAAGCTGCATCTGCTAATACTTCACAGCCACGGTCCATCAGCCAGGCGGTTTCAATATCATGGCCATAGGAATACAAATCAATGATCGTATTGTAATTTTTATCGAAGAACACTTCCTGGCGATGCAATGCTGGATTATAAATCTTCTCAGCAAACGTATCCATAATCCACATTAAGCGATTACGTACCATCTCATGTTCTGCCGCAAAGACTTCAACGCCCTCTGTAACGCGCACAAACTCCGTATAAGCCTCAAACACATGCAATAGGGTATTCATGGTCTTTTCTGCCATAACACCGTTCTCCGAGAGTTTTTCGTTGCTCTCAGGCTTAAAATCCACCGTGAATGCCTCTAAGTAACCGATTTCATCGGTACATTTTTCTTCAATCAAATGATACAAATCCACTGCCAGACGAAGTGCATTTTCATCACCGAACGCAGCATAATAGGAGGACAAAGCGTAAATGCAGAATGCCTGATTGTAGGTATGCTTGATGGTATCATCAGGCTTACCATCATAGGTCATACTCCAGTAAATTCCGCCATTTACACGGTCAATACAATGCTCCGTCATAAATGCATAGCCATGCTTGGCTTCGCTTTCAATATCTGATGCGCTATATCCCACTGCTGCAAAATCCGCATCTGTAATCTTCCCTGCCTTATAGGCTAAATACACATTTGAGAAAAACCAGGTGATACGGCTATTTAAAATACAGCCCTTCATAGCTTCCAGATTTACAAGCAAATCATAGTCCATCCAGCCATAATACCCACCATTTTCATCATCGCGAAGCCCTCTCCAAAAAGGGATAATATCACGCAGAAGATGTGTTTTAACTTCTTGTGCCATCAGTTCTTTTGTCATTTACAATTCTCCTTTTTTGAAATGTTATCCCTCATGTTCAGTCGACAGCGGTGAACCATAACAGCTCAACATACGCCTTTTTGCGTTCTTGCGAAACCCTTCATCGATGTCGACCAAACACGAAATCAGGGCCATCACAGGTTCTTCTGTGACGGCCCTGTGCAAGTTTCATGATAATCTAAGATTAACGAATACCAAGTTCTGTATCGGTATCATTTACCTTGCTATGGCTCTTAATGTAATCAACGATTTCTTCGAAATTACAGAAGGCCAAGCCTACATAGCTGTCAGCACAGCCATAGTAAATTGCAATCTTTCCAGATTCCGGATCGTGAATGGTAGCGCATGGGAAGGTTACATTAGGAACGAAACCTCTCTCCTCGTACCACTCCTGCGGAGTCAGTAAGAAAGTTTCACAACGATAGAGAACCTTGGAAGGATTCTCCAAATCCAAAATCGCACCACCAATAGAATAAACATAACCATTGCAGGTTCCGGATACACCATGGTAGAACAATAACCATCCCTCGGAGGTTTCAATTGGAGCAGCACCGCCACCAATCTTTAAGCCTTCCCACCAGTTGGAATAACTGCGGCTCATCACATGTCTGTGCTTACCCCAGTATACCAGGTCCGGACTCTCAGAGATGAAAATGTCACCAAACGGAGTATGTCCGGAATCAGATGGACGGGACAATAACATAAACTTATCATTAATCTTACGTGGGAATAAAACCGCGTTACGATTGAATGGTAAGAATGGATTTTCAATTCTGGTAAATGTCTTAAAATCAGTGGTCTTTGCCATACCAATGGCTGCACCAAAGAAATCCTGACACCAGATGATATAATAGGTGTCCTCAACCTTTACAAGTCTTGGATCATAGGCGTACTGTGGCATAAAGTCATTTCCGTCTTCATCCTTAAAAGGAATTGGCTTAGGATTGAAATTCCAGTGAATACCATCCTCACTTCTTCCCAAATAAATAAATGGAACACCATTGGTCTGCTCGCCACGGAACACACCGATAAATGCGCCTTCATAAGGTACTACTGCGCTATTAAAGATTCTTGCAACGCCCTCAACCGGATTACGATCAATGATTGGGTTCTCAGAATATCTCCAAATTGGAGCACCTACAATGCCTTCCGGTTTTTCCTGCCAAGGAACGTTATCAACCTTAGGCGCTATCATTTTAATATCAGACATTATCTTTTTTCCTCTTAAAATCTTGATAATACCACTTCTGTCCTTCTTCTGAGTCCGGGTCTACCGGAGGCATCATCTTACGGAGTGCCCATTCAATCGGTAAAGACGAAACAAACATACAGATGCCCGGAATAAACCATATTCCAAAGCCTCTAGTCATAATGATTCCAACTACAGAAGCCGCAAACAGAACAAGAACAGCAATGGTGATATATAAATATTTAAACATCACTATAGCTGCCATTTTAATCAGTTCCCAGTTCTTTTTATTGAATCTGGAAACCAATGGGCATACCCACACAGCATGTCCAAATAAAAGAAGGGCCAAACCAATTTCGATCACAAAAAATGCATTGGTTAATGGGCCCTCATTCATCCAACACATAACGATTTCAGCTGCCAATACAATCGTAATCACCCAGAAAAACACAGTCATTAAAAGCATCTGCTTTATATTGGCCTTAAAGGAGCGAAAGAATTCCTTCGCCACATAGCCTTCCTTGTGTCTAACGGATTTAGCCATTGCATAATAGGCAGCGGTCGTAGCCGTTCCACATGTTAATAGTGGCAGTGAGCATACCACCCACAAAATACCACACAGAAGGATATCTGCTAACATATTCATGAATCGACTAAAACCGCTTGTGCCCTTAAACATTCTTATTCCTCGTTATGAGTTATAATTAATTATTTCTTTAATACAGAATCCAAGTAATCCTGAACCATGTTCTTGTAGGTCTCAGCCCACTCTGCAGGAGTCTGTTCGCCTCTAGCGATTGGACAAGCAGTCTCATCCTTGAAAGTAGGAACAGATGGGAACATATCGAAACCACATGGATTTGAACACCAGAGCATTACATCGTAGTTCTGCTCAGATAATGCAGAATTATGCCACCAGGTCAATCTTGCATCACGATATTCGGTATCGAAATCGTACCAGTTGGTCCAATCATAGAATACATCGAAGATGAACTTTGGATCTTCAGCGCAAGATGCGATCATGTAAGCATCGTAACCACCACCAACGGTCTTACGAGGGCTGGTCTTTGCATCACCGGATGGTCCTACAGGCCATGGCACCCAAGTAATCTCGAATGGAAGCTCAACGTCCTTATTCTGATCAGAAATCCAAGCTGCATCCAACCAGAATGCAATCTTACCATTCATGTATCTGTATGCCTGAGTAGCGTAATCTTCGCCTTCTTCAACGTATGCAACGTATGGGTGAGCAACACCTTCCTGATACAAATCATTGATGAAGTTAGCAACTTCCAAGGTCTTAGGATCATCTAAGGTCTGGGTAGCGCCTGCAGCGATAGTAGCATTGTTAGACATCAATAACTGTGGGAAGCCCCATCCCATATGGGTATCGAAACCGTACTGATCGGTAACACCATCACCATCGGTATCCTTAACGAGCTGCTTCATGATAGACATCCACTTGTCCCAAGTCCAGTCAGCTGGATTGTTCTTCCAAATGGTGTAAGGATCTTCAACACCTGCAGCGTTGATCATATCCTGATTGTAAGCAAGCATATAGGTTCCGCCAAGTGCAGCTTCTGCATCGTTTGGCTTGAAGAGGTAAACACCTTCCTTAACCTGAGAAAGGTCAATGTAGGTGAATACGGTCTGGTTGGTGAATAAGTCATGATCTTCTGGGAGGTAATCCTTTAAGTTTGCTGCATAACCAGCTGCAACTGCAGGAACACCGAAGTCCATCTGTACATGATAGATATCACAGTCATTCTTACCAGCTAAAATAGAGTTGTTCAAAGAATCAATGTTACCCTGGAAAGTAAGGTTAACGAACTGAATCTTACAGTTGTACTTCTCTTCTACCTTACGGGTATTGTCAAGTCTCTTCTGAGCATATTCCTGTGCTTCAGCAAAGTCTTCTTCATCTCCACCTGAGCTCTCAAGAGTCAAGGATGGGTCATCAAAGATAGAAGTATGGTCACTGGTGTAGTAATGCTCCCACCAGGTACCGATCTTAATTACACGCTTTCCGTCACTGTCGTAAGAAGCATTACCCTTCTTAGCGCCGTTACAACCGGTAACAGCTAACATACCAACAGCCATGGAAGCAACTAAGCCAAGAGCTAAAACTCTTTTGAATTTCATGTTTTGTTCCTCCAAAAATATTCGCTTCCGATGGTCGAGTGACCACCGGATAGCGAAATCATAAAATTTAAATCAATACGAATTACTCAACAGTAACATTGGTAACAGCTACACCAAAGGTCTGGAAGCCCCAAATATTAGCTGCAAGATCCTCAGTTACAGTGAAGGTAATCTGAGTAGTCTCAGCATCACACTGGAAGAAATCACCAGCATCATTTAAGCCAACGCTTAAGTCGCCTGCCTGATCAGGAATCTTTGCCCAAGAAACATCGATTGGAGTGATTAACCAGTACTCATGAGCTGCATCATTCATAATAGTTACATCTAAGGTAACCTTATTACCAGCTGCAACAGTTTCAGTGAATTCGTAAGCAGACCAGTCTCCTGGGTAGCCTTCTGGAACTTCAGCTTCTTCGCCACCTTCTGAAGCAACAAATTCGAATACAGCTTCGCCATTAACAGTAACCTTGGTTACACCAACACCGAATACCTGGAAACCAAGACCGCCCCATCCATCAGCATTTGCATCAACAGAAGCCTTAATAGCGTCATACAAATCCTGAGATACAGTAAACTTAATCTGAGTATCATCTAATGTAGGTTCGAAGAAGCTTTCATCTCCGCCACCTTCGGTAACAGCTACAGAAGCATCGGTAACAAACTTAGTTAACTTAGTCCATCCGTCAGCATTGAAAGGACAAATCTTCCAAGCGTCAGCGAACTTAGCGGCATCAATAGGTAAAATATCAACAACGATTTCAGCACCAACAGCTAAGTTTTCGAAAGGTACTACTAAACCGCTATTAACTCCACCCCAGTCGCCTGGATAGCAAGCTGGCATCTCAACAACGTTAGAACGATCTACGGTAACAGTTTCAGCAGGCTGCTCGATTAATGCAGAAGTAGCTACACAACCATTGATCTGAGCAGTTAATCCACCGTGCTCGATGATAGCCTTAATGGTCTCTGGAGCAAAGGTAATTACTAATTCAGTCTTGGTATTATCAGAGGTATGGAATACACCATCCAGCTTTAAGTGCCAGCCATGTACATCCTCTGGGCAATCCTCTCCGGTGAAGTTACCGAAGCCACCAGCTGGGTTACCATCAGCATCAGCAATGTCATTAACAGCTACCCAATCAGGAGTTGCAGGCTTGAAGCAGATGTTATCGCAAGAAGCATCAAACATCATAGTGTAGGTAATCTTTGCACCCTTCTCGGTGTAAGCTTCTAAGAGGCTTGGCTCGATGATGGTGGTCATTAATGGCCAAGAACCATCTGGAAGACCATCAGAGAATGCTACAGAATCGCCAGTTACCTGAGACCAGTCAACTGCGTATCCTTCAGGAGCATCAAACTTACCATCGGTATTAGCCTTTAATACCTTACCATCAGCATCCTTCAATACGATGTTATCGATGAACATGCTGGATGGAGTTGCACCCAAATCTTCAGATCTGCTGATTACGATGTAGTTCTTTTCGCCAGCCTTTAAGTCGCTAACCTTTAAAGAAACATCAATAGGGTTCTTGTCTGCCATGTAAACAGAGAAGTTACCTAAATCAACATTGGTCTTCTCACCGAAGTTACCGAAAACCTTACCAGAACATGCAGCAAACTTGTCTGCGCTGGTACCTAACTGGAAATCGATAGTTGCAAGCTTAGCAACATCATCGCCAAGCAATGCAGTAAGATCAACACCGATCTTAGTTACGGCGTTACCCTGGTTCTCAGCGAAAAGAACCTTGGAGCCGTTTACGTCCTTAACGGACAATACAGATGCGTCGGCTGTCTTGACATCGGTATTCATTAATACGAAACCGAACTTGCCATCTTCAAAGTCAACGCTTGCAGCGGTCTTAGAACCGCCTTTGCCAGCACATGCTGCAAGGGATAAAACCATTACAGAAGCACAAGCAATTGATAAAAATTTCTTAAGTTTCAACTTCTCTTCCTCCTTTTTAGTTGTTGAAATCTTGTTAAGCGGTTCGTTAACCTACGATACCACTTCGTTCTACACCTTCTACGAATCTCTTCTGAAGAGCCAAATAAATCGCTACAATTGGAATGATCATGAGAATGATACCTGCATCAACGTAAAGCTCGAGGATGTTGGTGTCCATGATGCTTTCTACATTGGAAATCGTAGCCTCCAAAGTAGAAATCTTCTTTGCAATGATAATATCCGGACTAATCAAGAATAAGTTCGAATAGAAAGTGTCATTAAACTGCCATACCATAGAGAATACTGCTACGGTAATTACGGACGGCATTGCATTGATCAACATAATGCGGAAATACGTATAGAACGTACTCGCTCCATCCACATAGGCTGCTTCCTCGATTTCCTTTGGAAGGCCTCTGAAGAACTGGTTGAAGATGTAAATGTAAAAGCCGGAACGTAAACCACAGCCAAACAATGTAAGAATATACATTGGGACTGGGCTGGATAAGAGGTTGACAGGTGAACCGCTTATTGCTTTTATAATTCCAAAGATATCGAACTGTGAAAAGGTCATATACAATGGAAGCATAATTGTATGGGTAGGAAGTACGATCATAACAACTACACAACCAAATAAGATGCTCTTTCCAGGGAATTCGTATCTTGCGAATCCGTAACCAACCATGGAACAAATCAAAATCTGAATTGCAGTCAAAGACAACGCATACAGAAGGGACTTGCCCATTGTTGCCCAATAGTTTAAGTAGGTGATTGCCAGCTTGTAACGCTCAATTGTTGGCGCCTGCGGAATCAAATAAACCATTGAGTTGTAATTATCACTATCAGAGAAGAAGGAACGGCTTAAGATACCGAGAACCGGTCCTAAGATCACGTAGCTTACACCGATAATAATGACTAAACAGAACAAACTGATTAACAAATTCTTGCCATTGGTGATCCAACGTCTGCGGTCATTTGCGAACTGACGGTTGTTCTTAATGTTATCAATTTTCTGCTTCAAAGAAATTTTTTCTTTTTTAACAGATGAATTATTATCCATGTTTCCTCTCCTCTCTTAGTTATAGTAGAACGTTCGTCTAGAAATTAATTTTACAACGATGAACAGAATCAAACAAGTAACAACTGTTGAGCAGATACTCATTACTGAACTGAGTCCGTAGTTGTAATTCTTAAACGCTGTCTCATATGCCAAATCTACTACCTTAGAATCTGCAAAGCTGTCGACTACGGTGTAGACGATATTGGTAATAATATGTGGCATAACCATTGGGAAGGTAACCTTCCAGAAGGTTTCATAACCGGTCGCACCCTCAATCTTCGCAACTTCATAAAGAGAACTTGGAATGGACTGCAAAGCGGCTATAAATAGGACAATCTGTACGCCGGACTTATTAATAATATCACTGATACGCCCGACTGCTCCGGATACATATTCTATCAACTGTTCCGGAAGACCAAGTGCAGCAAACATCTGGATGTAATACTGCAGATCCATACCGCTGGACGTTCCCGCTGCAATTTCTGCAGATGCAGAGCCCATACCACCGGCCATCATGTTATTGATCATTTCCATGGTATCGCGAATCGCACCGGATGCAAAAATAACCGGCAGGAAGAAAATTGCACGAACCACGCTTCTTCCCTTGAACTTACGGTTCAACATAATTGCCATGAACAGGGCGAAGAAAATAATAAGCGGAACGTCAATTACCATGTCACCCAAGGACTGAACCAAAACCTGTTTGTAGGATGCATGTACACGGAATGCATACAAATAGTTATCAAATCCAACAAAGTCCAAGGAGTATCCGCCACCAGGTACGACCGTCAGATTATTCAACGAAAACTGAATGGTCATAAACAAGCAACGAATATAGAATAAACAGAATCCGGCAAACCATGGCAGGATAAATAAATATCCTGAAATAGCTCTCTTAGCACGGAGGGATAACTTCTTTTTCTTTTTAGCTTCAGCCATTACTGTACCCCTCCTAACTGATAAGATTTAGCCGGAACATTCACACCATCAACTGTTGCTGCGGTGGTTCCATAATTCACATAAATAGTAACGCCATTGCTGTATGCAATCTTCTTAACGTCCTTGCTTAAGTTTACATAATCAATCATGTATGCGTCATTCACATACTTTAAGGCTTCGTTAACCTGTGTGTAAACATCAACAGCCTCTTCTGACCAACTGCTATAGGTTGTTGCATAGTAGCGGTTCAAGCCGGTGTTCTTGATATCAGATGAGTTCTTCTCACTGAATACGAAGTGTGGTGAAGCACCCTTTTCGATTAATTCAAGTACTACATCACGGTTATCTGCCTTCTCGGTCATATTTACCAGCAAGCCAGAGTAATCAACACATCCGTGGATAACCATCTGGTAGAAAGGAACTTCTTCATCGATAATCAGGTATTCGTTGGTATTCATCGGAACGTTAATAATATCGTCCGCATACTGCCAAGCATAATCATTTGCACTGCTTACCATCACATTCTTGCCGGTGCTCTTAAAATCTTCAAAGCCTGCACGAATGATATCGAGAGCTTCCTCTCTGTTTACAACACATGATTTTCTCTTATCGGAGTGAATTACATCACCCAAATCACGGAAAGAATATCCGGAGAAATTCATGCCCTTGGTCTTATCAACGTAAATGTCGATGTAACGACCAAGATATCTTGGGGACAGGAGGTAATAACGGTTCTCGTCATAACCAAGACCTGCTGTTTTTCTTAAAGTAGTTGGGTTTACAAGACCTAACTCGCAGTTATATCCAGAAGCATAATAACGGGAGGTTTCATTGCTCTCCTCATAATGCTTGGAAATAGAAGTTACCTGCTGAAGTGCTGCATCTGCATAGAAGGTGCCGCCGTTTTCAGCAAGGGTCTTACTCAACTTTTCAAACTTCTTTCTGTTTCCGAGCTGATTAACAAGCTTAACGCGATTTACTGCATCATGGCTAAAGCCGCCATTCATCCAACCCTGGAAATTCATAACCTGATTCTTTATACCCTTAGAAGCCAGGTCATTGGAGATATTTATTGCCTGATCAAAGGTGGTCATGGCATAGGTTCCATTGTACTGCGTTCCTAAGAAGAACTTGACCATGGAAGTTGCGCCAAGCACATCATAGTAGAACTTAATATCATCCTTTGATACTACTGTTGCATCTCCGTCTGGAGTCAACTTTCCTTCTTTAATCAAACGCTCACGATAATAATTTGCGGCACCTGAATAAGAAACATCCTCACCATACAACATGGTGTAACGAATCTCTAAGTTTGCATCATAGAACTTATCTTCAATGATTGGAAGTGCTGCTTCACTACCGGTCGCACCAAACATCTGTAAGGTATCACTACCTCTTAATACAAAGGTTGGATAAACCGCATTATAACTGGTAATCTTTCCGGAAATACCAGCGGTTAATGTGGTGAAGGTTGCACCATCTTCGATGGTTGTAAACACAGCAGTGTTCTTACGGAAGATACCATACAGTGCCATCTTAGAGGTGATTGCATTTTCAATCTGTGAATACTCTGCAGTTAATGGATCAATCCCATAAACAAATTCAGAATAGTTTGCAGCGGTAAGTTTGTTGTTATTGAAATTAATAATACCACCGCATCCATTAGGAACCAGGATATATCCTTCTTCTTCAGGACCTGCACAACCGAAGTAACGATTGATCTGCATACGATAAATATATCCGCCACCATTTTCAGTTACCTTGTTTAAAGGAACAGAAACGGTTACTGCATCATCCTGCAGTCTGTATTCCAAAGGAACCGTAAAGGTTAATGGAACAGCATCATCCATTCCACTATTGGACATTTCTACAATGTAATCAGCCTTTGTAAATCCTGCCTCTGCTAACTGCGTCTGGATTGTCTGCAAGCCCTGATGCTTTTCAGCGACACCCGGGATCAGCTTTAAATAGCCTTCCTTCAAGCCAGGTTCAGGCTTGTACTTCGTCTTAAACTGAGCAGCATCGGAATCCTTCATCTTAGTAAGAAGCTTATCGAAGGTTTCCTGACTCATATACAATGGGACGATTCCCAACTTCGTTTCAATGCTACCAATGGTATACACAAAACGGAAGCCGTCTTTGATGGACTGAATTTCCAACTGTTCATGTGCTACACAGTCATCAAAGGAATTCATTGTACCCTGCAAACGATTGGAACCAAAGTAGTCAACGATAATCTGTGACTTCATAAAACTCTTATTGATTCCAGTTGCCACCTCATCCTCATCTGCT
The DNA here is from genome assembly GCA_045641925.1 of Butyrivibrio sp. GTDB lineage: Bacteria > Bacillota > Clostridia > Lachnospirales > Lachnospiraceae > Eshraghiella. Next base: position 14,239 of record JAZUHV010000177.1, on the reverse strand, counting down.
TTCAAAGGATTGGAATAGGTGATTGTATTATTTCTCTTGTCATAAATTGCTACATAACCATTCGTAGGGTTTACGTAAACCTTTAAGGTGTCATTCTGTGCACCTAATACAAAGCCCTCATCGGTTACATCACTCTTTGCTTCGTCAATTGGTTTGAAAGTCGTTCCGTCCTCATATCCGTAGGAGGTCAAATCCTTCTTGTAATCGTAGTTTAACTGGAACAATAATAACCATCTTACTACAAGAATTGCCACCACAATCAGGACAATTGCCAAGAGGCCCAGAATGATACTCTTCCCAAGAGACAATTTGAATTTTGCTTTTTTCATTCTCTATTTCCTCCTGTGCTAAGTCCTGAATAAAAGTTCCTGGTATATACTATGGAAAAAGTTATATACCTGATTAATCAGGTTCGCTAACAGTAAAACTACGAAGATGATAATAAACATTGCCACGAACGTAATTAAAATGGTAATTAAGGTTTTTCCTAAAGAATAATTATGTACTGTCATAATTCCCATCAGGACCATAATTACTGCCCAAGCAATGCCTAATCCTACGATAATGCTGTAGAACGGACCTTCATCCTGGGTAACAAACTGTGAAACAATTGTTCCAAGATTGAAGCAAACAATGAGTGGAGTCATGGAGTAACCCACAACTGTTAAAATATCTTTAAATCTTCCCTCACCATTCATCAAACAGGTAACCGACCAGTTACCAACGCTGAATAGTAAGAATAAAAGCAATACAGAAATGAGCTCCGGCAACGCGTTTACGCTCAATGGATTGATATCGTTTACGATGAAGCTGGCTGCATATCTGTTAACGGAAAAGCTGATGGAGAACAGAATTACCAGTACAACAGCAATGGCAACACTGCCTTCTCCACGGTGGCGAATTTCATAAAACGCCTTCATAGGGTGGGCTACTGTATACATTGCATACTTCCACTTATGTCCGTTGATTAACTCTTTCATAGTGTTACCCCCTTCCCCTGTTTTTTCTTTTCTATCGCTTTTTTAACCATCTTATGGAACACCTTAACGTAAAGCACAATTGCAACCACCAGTCCAATAATGAGACTTAAGATTACGTTCATGTTTTTTGTTAAAATTTCATTACGATATCTTCTGTATGCGATGGAGTAATACTTACGATTCATAGCCATCTTAAGATAATGCATCGCAGTCTCATTATCACCGGCAGTCAGATAAGCCTTACCTACACCGGTGTTAGCCAATTCATTGTTTTCGTCAAGTCTTAAAACTTCCTTCCACAATTCAATGGCCTGAGTTTCATCACCATCAAAACGAAGACCTACAGCTTCATTAATCAGTCGACCATAATCCGTTGCAGAGAACTTCATAATACTATTTCTTCTGGAATCGAGAACCAGGATTTGATCGCCGACACTTTCTACGGCAACCGGTACCTCAAATGTACCCTCCTGAGAACCCTTTCCACCGAAAATGTAAAGAAGATTTCCTTCCTTATCATAAGTGAAGAGTCTTCCTCTCTTACGATCAAGACAGGTGTAAATACCCTTATCTCTGTATACGACATCAGAGAATTCTGATACGCCGGCGTATCTACCATATGTACCGGTAGAAGTATCACCACCAACGTTTCCGTTCTCACCCTTCTGAATAACATCATCACCAGATGGGTTTAATCTACGTACACCCTGCACACCTGCAGTATCTACGTTTGATGCATATACGAAACCTTCAGAGTCAATATCAATACCGGTAAACTCCGTAGCGATATATAACTTCTGCTTGTTACGTTCTTCCTTGGTAGCAAGTCTCTTCCAAAACTTTTCCCAAGCAGAAATCTTAACTTCAATGGTACCGAAGTATCCGGTAAAAGAACCATCTGCTTCAAATACGAGGATACCTTCGAAGGCGTTCTTTGCGATGCAGTACACACGGTCTGCATAATCCACAGTTACCTTCAATGGTACGAAATCGAAACCTTCTTCAAGGATTTCAGATACCGGTGTCAGAATCTGACCGATATACTCTCCTTCTCTGGTCATCTTTACGATTCTCTTGTTTTCGGAGTCTGCAACGTAAAGTACATTGTTTTCAGAAACACATACTCCGTAAGGAGAAGCAAAGGTCTGCTCCACTCCATCAATTTTAAAAGAATCAATGATACGAACGGTTTCGGTCATTTCATTGTTCAGGACAACGATACGGTTATTCTTTGTATCTGCCACATAAATCTGTCCTTCATCATCCAGGCACAAATCCTGTGGTTCGAAGAAATCAGATGCGCCCACACTCAAACCGGTTACGCTTCCGCTAGGAACGTAAGCCGCAGGAGTATAAACAATATTTCCCCAATAATCAAAATTGTAAGTATCGTATGGAAGCTCTCCCTGTGCGGAGGTGCTTTCCATCAAAAGGGTTCCTACTGCTGCTACAGTTAAGAGGCCTGCAATTATTTTTGCAATAAAACGTTTTTTCATACTGCCACCCCCATCAATCCTTCATACCTGATGTTGTCATGGTCTCTAAGACATTGTTCTGACAAATCAAGAAGAAAATAATAGGTACAGCTGCAATGATAAAGGTAACGGCTGCTGCCGCGCCCGCTCTTGCGGTACCACCTGCTGTAATCTGCTGCAATGCATACTGCATTGGCTTCAATTCCTCGTTACGAAGGAATAATCCACCGGTCTGACCCCACATCTGCTGGAACTGGAAGATTGCCAAAGTCAACCAAGCAGGCTTAACGTTTGGCATCATGATGGTCCAGAAAATTCTCCATTCAGAAGCGCCATCCAATCTTGCAGACTCAATCAGGGAATCTGGGATCTGCTCCATGAACTGCTTCATCAGGTAAAGACCCATACCATATCCCCAAGACTGTAATACCAATGCCCAATAGGTGTTATTGATATGTAACCAGCTTACGATTAAGTACTGTGGAATCTGAGTAACCTGCCAAGAGAACATCAGGGACAGGACTACCATGGTAAATAAAATAGCCTGGCCAGGGAACTTGTTCTTTGCCAACGGATAAGCTGCCATGGAAGCAAAAACAACGTGTCCCACCATTCCACCACCGGTAATAATGATGGTGTTCAGAATGTATCTGGAGAATGGCACCCATGAATTGTTCATTAATACGAACAAATCGGTGAAGTTCTCTAAAGTAGGATGTTTAACAAAAATCTGAGGTGGATACTGGAAAATTTCGTCCAATGGCTTTAATGCATTGTTAACGATCATTACCAGTGGCAATGCCATGAATACACCACAAATACCCATTAAGATGAATAAAAGTGTATTACCGGCAACGGAACGGTTTAACTTTTGTTTGGTTTTCTTATAACGGATTTTCTTTCCGTTTAAAATCATTGTAGCCATTAGTCACCCACCCTTCCTAATAATCTCTTAACAATGGAGTTTGTTCCAATCATTAATAAGAACAGAATGGTTGCAATTGCGGATGCATAACCCATGTCGAATCGAACCGAACCATAATCCAACAAGTGCGTTACAATGGTTGCACCTGCGTGGTTTACAGAAGGGTTACCAGCTAACATGATAGAAACATCAGCTACTGCAAAGGACTGAGTAATCTGCATAACCGCACCGAACATCAACTGTGGTCTCATGGCTGGTAAGGTTACATAGTAAAGTTCCTGCCAACGGTTCTTAATACCATCAATTGCTGCTGCTTCATACAAGCTCTTATCGACAGTCTGAAGACCAGCGATGAAAGAAAGGAAGCCGGTACCTAAGGAAAGCCATAACTGTACGACAATCAAGCAAGGAAGAACGTACTTTTCTGTCTGCATCCAAAGGATTGGGTTATCCATAATTCCGAGTTTGATCAAGATACCGTTTAAGTATCCGTATCTATCGGAGGAAAGAATTAAGCTCCAAACCATGTACGCATTACCACAAATAGATGGTGCGTAGAAAATCAAGGTCAAAAGGGAACGAACCTTTCCGTTAAATTCGTTAATAATCCAAGCAAATAATAAACATAAGATATAACTGATTGGACCAGTAATAACGGCGAACAACAAAGTATTCTTCAATGCGATGATGAAAATATCATCTTCAAGGAACAATCTGATGTAGTTCTTCCAACCAACAAAGCTTGGCATTTCGAGCATGTTGAAATCCGTGAATGAGAAGAAAATGGAAATCAACACCGGTGCTACCGTGAAAAGGAAGAACAGGATAAAATATGGGGCCATCATGAAATAAGATGCTCTATTGTGATAAATCTGATAGCCAAGGCTGTTCTTTTTCTTAGCTTTTTCACGCATTGCGTTTAAATCTTCTTCAGTATAAACTGCTGCCATATTATCCTCCTTTCTACTTTTCTACCGGCAAACCGAACTCTTCTCTCTTTGAGTGAATTTCGGCATTGATGTAAATAATCTTATCCTGCAGCTCTTCACGAGGAGAAGCTGTATCTGTTTCCGTTGTTACGGTATAGAATGCATTGTTAACATTACGCCAGGTGTAATATCCACCAGGTACCTGAGGGATACCCTTGATGTAGGTGAAGGCATCCTTCAATGCTTCCAAGTCATCTACAGGCCAAGGCATGTTTTCGAATGCTACAAGGTTTGCAGTAGGTACACGCGCTGCAGAACCCATCAAGGATTCCATTTCGCGACCATACATGGTCTGAGTCTCAGCAGAGGTCCACCACTTTAAGAATTCCCAGCATTCCTGTGGGTACTTTGTATCTGCCATAATGATGCTGGCAAGACCGGTACATCCAGTTGCATGATTGATGGAGCCATCTTCCTGAACGGTACCCGGAACAGTGGTAAAGCCCCACAAGCCCGCGATATCCGGAGCAGATACAACCAGGTTATTATAAACGGTATAATCTGCAATTACGATTGGACACTCACCGGTACGGAAACGTTCTTCCACGCTGGTGGACTTATCCAAACCATAGTCGGTATAGAATTCTGTATACTGCTTAAAGGTATTTACTGCAATGTCTGAATCCAATGCGGAAGACATACCGCCCTCGGTGTAATACTCACCACCATTCTGATAAAGAAGCATTGCAAAAATCTGTTCACTTGGTAACATACCAAATTCCATCTGGTTCTTTGCAAGAACCGCCATGGTGACCTTAACCTCATCCCAGGACTTTGGAGGTTCAATTCCAAGCTCTGCAAGAATGTCCTTACGATAGAACATAACCGGGAAGGTTGTGGTCTCAGGCAATCCGTAGGTTGCACCATTGAACTGGAATGGAACTGCTGCTGCTTCGGTGAATCGATCAAGCACTTCTGGCAAGTCACTAAACTGTGACAAATCCAAAACTGCATTACGAATACCATAGTTAACAGGAGTATCATTACCGGTATTCAAAACGGCACCGGCGATACCGGAGGTATTTGCTACCTGAATTGCTACGTCAGGACCCTCGCCTGCGAGCTCTGCTCTTAACAGTGCAGACATATCAACGAGCTGAACGTTAACATTTACATTTTTCTCATTGGTAAAGGTCTTATCAATCAAGCCCTTAATTACGTTAGCCTGATCACGACCAGAACCAATCCAAAGAGTGATAGTTGGGTTCGTATCTGCATTATCTGCTACGTTACCAATCTGGTTATAATCAATAATGAAGGAGTAGAACAATCTCTGGATTTCATAACCCACTCTTGGGAAGAAGCCCTGATTCTTATATTTCACCTTTGTATCGGCTGACTTCACCATGATACGGTCAATTGCGAGTGGCTGAGTTGCTACGGAAGTTACCCAGTTACCACAAGCACGAACGTTAACCTTGAAAGAAGGAAGGGTTCTTGTGAAGTATTCATTATCCTTAATCAGATCATTCAAATGATCTCTCATGGTAAGCAAAGTACTTACCTTATCAGAGTTACTACCACATAAAACGGTAAGCTTTTTGATGGCATCATTCAAACCATCGCGAACCTCAATCAATTCATTGGTCAGGTTTGGAAGACAGCTTTCAATCTGGTAATCTCTGTAGGTATCCGGATTAACACCAGTAATCTTAATTACCTGACGATAGATGGAGTTAAGCTGCTGTACGCAATTTTCAACCGCACCGATAATTTCTGCGAAGTCACCCAAAACAACTTCCATACGAATGGTATGATGTCCGGCAGTTAAGTAGAAATCATATGGTGTACCCTCTGCATCAGATAAGGTATCTTCTCTCCAGCTCTGTGCATACTTAAATCCATATGCCTCCATTTCTGAGAAAGGAACCTCACCGTCAATTGTGATTCGTCTGGATACGTAAACGCCTCGAACATAGTTCTGGCAATCATATAAAGCGATATTGTAAAGACCATCCTGCTTAACATCGAATTCCCATTCAATCCACTGTCCGGTCAATCTCCAGGAATTACCACCAATGGTATTGTTTAATAATTCCTTAGGACTTGCTGGAGAAACAGTTGGTGAGGACTGATCCTGTACAGGATAAAGCATCTGAGAAGAAGTCTTGCTTGCATTCTCACCCTCAATGGTGATTAACTGTCCGCTGGTAGCAGAAGCATTCCAGGTAGCCTTCACTTCATTATAAGAGGAAACCTGCTTAGCAGCACCCAATGTAATTTCCTTAATTACTACCGGCTCACGAAGAGATAATAATGATAAGGTATGTGCGCCCTTAGATAAGTAAATTGCTAAAGGAGTTGCAATATAACCCTGGTTATCATAAGCAAATGCGCTTTCCCATTCAGGAATTTCCTTCATACTTGGCTTGTTCTGATTTCCCTGGTTATCCTTGGACCAGTTATAAGCTACAGATCCGCTTGCCTCATCCTTACCCATTTCTGCATCCACTCTCCAAACTCTGGTGAATGCTACATCGGATAATTCCTGATAAGGAAGTTTTCCATCTACGAAAAATGCTCGCTCGATGTTGGAGTTCTTACCTGCGATTGGATAGTAGTTTAAGCAGATATTGTAAAGGCCTGCTTCCTCGACCTCAAAGTCAAATTCTACCAAAGAATTCTCGCTGGTATATACACTGTTACCAGTGGAACCTTCATAATCCTTGTAAATTACCGGTTCAGTATTCTTGTCGGCCTCATCGTAACGGCTAACATCATCTGCCGTGATTACAATCGAGGTACTTGGATAGGCTGCTTCATTTGCCTCCAGATACTCAACGTAAGGCAATATGCTCTTATCTACAGAACTGGTACTAACAAGATCATCGTACTCATCCATAGTCGCTGTAGTGCTTGCGTTGATTGGTGTTCCTGAACTAAAAGCCGTTCCGACAAACATAGCTGCCAATACAAGGCCGCATACGATTCTTTTGCCATTAAGCTTTCTTTTCATGCTTGTTTCTCCTCTCTTCTTGCTTCTTAATCTTCTCGGCTTTTTCTGCCGCAAGACTTTTTTCGCGCATCTTCTGCGCCTCTTCACGTTGTTTTTTCTTTAATTCCTGTTTTTCCGCTTTCTTTGCTTCTTTTTCAGGATCCTTCGTCGGATAGTACCAGGCTTCCTCTCCTTCTTCCGGGGCAGGCATGTAATGAAGCAATGCCACCTCCATCGGGAAAGAAACAAAAAAGCACCACACGGACGGTACAAACAAAATGCATGGGGCAGGCAGGATTCCACTCGCTACCAGGTAGCCAAGAATACCAGTCAAGCCAACAATCAATACCGTGAAGTAAAAGTATCGAATGCTCATCATAAACGTCATGCAAATCGTTTTAAATGTGCCAACCGAGAATCTCGATAGCACCGGGAATATGTAACAGGTAAATGCCGCCGTCAAAATCAAGAAGAAGTCACAAATGTAAACCGGAACCTTTACCTGATGTTCACTAGTCATTCCCCAGTCTCTGACCCAAATCAAAAATGCAGTCCATAGTGCAATGACTATGGTGTACAAAATTCCTTTTCCAATCACTCTCTTCATAGAGGAAAAGAATTCGCGGACAGGATTTCCGCAATCCCTTCGGATATTCTTCACTACTGCGTAATACAGAGAGATGATTGCAGGGCCAATTGTAACAATCGGAATGCAGCATACCAAAAAAATTATATCCAGCATGATCAGTTCTCCGATTTTTGTGAGTACCCGGAGGAACGGACCATCATAAGAAAAAAACTTTTTCATGCCCAATCTCTAATCATTAACATGGTAAAAACGCTAAATTAACCAATTTTCCATCGCAAACTAGTAAATATGCCCTATTTTTCATGTCATTTTTTAGTCATAATGTCATATAATACGGAAACTAGTTTAAAATTATGAGTTTTTTAGCTTATTTTTACCTAAATTCTTGTCAAATTACATATATTTGCACAAGAAAAATTATACATTAGACCTGTCAACATTTCAATCATTTTTCACTTTTCGTATGCATTTTTTGTTAATTTGAGATATGAAAACGTTACAATCTTGTGCACACTGCACAAAAAATGCTGTATATTTATGCTTTTTCGCCGAATTGCTTAAATATAATAATTTTTAAGTTAAATTCTCCATTGATTGTTTCATTATAAAATGAAACGCAAGTTACGAAAATGTACCATATTTTCGTAACTTGCGTCATTTTTTCGAAAAATTATGAAATTAGCAATCCCAGCAATTTAAATATTTCACCCTTGCTGTTTTCATCAAATCGAATCTCAATGATGTGTTTTTTTGTTTCTCCGGAAGTATAAACTTCCTTTCCTTCAATTGCATCGCCCCAGCCACCGGAGAAATCCGCATTCACGCTACTGCTCTTTTCTCCGTCTACAAGGACTTCAATTTGACCAGATTTTCCATCAACCGTCTTCATAAAGAGAAGGCCAATATTTTGTGCTTCTACTTCAAAGGTTAGGGATGCGCTCTTTTCCTTTGCCACCCAGCCATTCGGAAAATAGGCGGTCGCCTTATTCTGCACAAATCCCTCATTTGCAGCTGGTTCAATGCTGGCAGAATCTAAAATAGTTGCATTCCGGTATTTGTCTGTGGTAAGTGGATCCATATCCTGCGCAGTATATGTTCCATAGCGATTCACGTTGGACAAAACCTCATTCAAATAATTCCAAAGAATTTCACCGGTCATTGCATGGCCTAGTGCCGACGGATGGACACCATCTCCTGAAAGCTCTGCCGCAGTATATTCTCCACGTTTCATACAACCGGCAATCACATTCGCATAGCTAAGCATCGGAACCTTATAATTGGCTCCCACCACACTCTGCTGCGCCTGTGAATTATTGCCATTCGTTTGAGACATAAACAGCAAAATCGTTGCAGGGTGATTTTCTGCATAAATCACATTGCGAACCAGATTTTCATAGCTTGCGCGAAAAAAGTCATTAGAACCATCATTGACCGCATATTCAATCAAAACGAGGTCCGGCTTTTGGGAGAGCACATCCGCTTGTGCGCGATGTACGCCCAAATAGGAGTCCGTTCCCCCGATACCGGCATTGATATACTCAATATCTGCATTCGGATATACCCACTTAAACCAGTCAAAGAAAATCTGCGCGTAGCAATTGGCATTTTTAACTTCTCCGTCTTTGGAGCCTCGTGCAATGGTTCCCTGCGTAATAGATCCGCCAATTGCTGCGATGGTCACCGGTTCACCTGCCTCCAGTTTTTTTAGTACAGCGGCAACGGCTGTATCATCGGATTCCGGCCAGGCATCCGCTTCTGCCATCATCTGATCGGTAACAAAAGAAGTACGGGTTGCCCCCGGAGTGATTTGATAATTCGAAGCATCAGCATCATGATTACCGGTATATACGCCTCCAGAAGCTGCACATCCATTAATCATTGCCAGTGACATTACTCCTACAAGCGCTAACGCCATCCACTTTTTTTTATTCATTTATTTATCCTGCTTTCTAATCCAGTTTCTTAACACTGTCCTTAATGACAACATGACCCTCCACAATGTGTACGCCCTTAGCATATACCTCATGGTTTAGTTTGCTTAAAAGGATTGTAACCACGCGCTTTGCCATTTCCTTAAAATCCACTTCATACGTGGTAATACGCACATCGCAAAGGCCTGGATAAATGTAGTTGTCATATCCCACAACGGATATATCCTCTGGAACGCGATAACCCAGGCTCTGTAATTTATTAATCAGCTTACCTGCGGTCAGGTCGCAGTTACAAAAGAACGCTGATGGCATCTCCTTTGGCAATTGCAAAAGATTTTTGTCATCAATTTCACCATTGTCATGATGACGATCATCAATTCTCCACTCCTCACGAGGAGTCGCGCCATGCTCCAGCATGCATTTATGATAACCAAGATAACGGTCTGTAATGGAACCTGTGCTCAATAAAGTTCCCACATAAGCGATGTCCCGATGCCCCATCGAAAACAAATAATTTGTCAAATAGTACGCACCATAGAAGCTATCTGAAACCACTGCATCTACATCCTGCTGACCATCAGAAAAATCCATATAAACAATCGGTAAAGATGTGGACTGGGTTAGCATACGTAAATACTCCGTACTCAATTGTCCAATAACCACAATACTATTAACACGTTCCTCCGTTATTACTTTCGGAAGGTCCAGAGCATATTCCACAGGCTTCGTAATCACTTCCAAAATCGTAAAGCTACTGCGCTCTAATGCAAAGGTTGTTACCTGCTGATACATCTGCCAATAAAAGCTTGCATACTTTTCCAGATAGCTTTCTTCGATCAGAATCCCGATGTTATAACTTTTTTCATCGCGTTTTCTACGATTTCCGGACGGTTGAACATATCCCAGTTCATCTGCGAGCGCCTTAATACGTTCGCGCATTTCCTCACTTACACCCTTTTGGCCGGACAATGCCTTGGAAACGGTAACCACGCTAACGCCCAATCTACCCGCAATGTCTGCCAGTTTAACTGCTTTTGCCATTCTTCATACCCCTCTACTTTTCAACAAAGTGCATCAATAATGATGTATAATCCCCCCATGGATTCTGCACCTGGATGCCCGCATTCATTAATGTATCTCCATAATAGCAGCGTTCCTCACCTTCCAGATGATACTGCTTTTTCGGATCTAATCCAGACAGACGAATACGTCTGCTGTGCTGATTTGGTCGATTCATCACCTGCACAAAGGTAACCAGCGCCTCTGACTTATCCTTTGCAACAACTGCGTAACAGTCAAACTGGTGATTTTCACGGAAGGAGGCGATGCGGTAATAATCGCCCTCTCGCACCAGATCATTATATTTATGGTACATTTCCACCTGCTGTGGAATCATCGCACGATCCGCTTCCGGAATTTTGGTAATATCCAGCTCATAACCAAAGGTACCAGCCAGTGCAACATGACCTCTGGTTGCAAACGGCGTAACTCTTCCAACTGTATGATTTGGACAGTCGGACACATGTGCTCCCATGGAGGACAATGGATAAATCAGGGATGTTCCCTCCTGAATGCCAAGTCTTTCAATAGCATCGGTATCATCGGAGCACCAAATCTGCGGACTATAATAAAGCATGCCCGGATCAAAACGTGCGCCTCCTCCAGAACAGTTTTCCAATAAGAGATTTGGGAATTCCTTACAAAGTCTTTCCTGTAAAGCATATACTGCCAAAACATAACGATGGCTCAGTTCACCCTGATTTTCGCGTCCCAGATATACGCTTCCCAAATCTGCGAGCTGGCGATTCATATCCCACTTCACATATTCAATGTTTGCACTTCTTAAAATAGAAGCAACGCACTCGTAAACATAATCCACAACCTCTTCACGGGTTAAATCCAGAACGTACTGGTTGCGTGACTTCACAGGTTCTCTACCGGTAATAGCGATAGCCCAATCCGGATGTGCACGATACAGATCGGAATCCGGCGAAATCATTTCCGGTTCAAACCAGATACCGAATTTCATACCGATTTTATTGACCTCGCTTACCAAATAAGGCAAGCCACCCTGCAGTTTGTTTTCATTGACCTTCCAGTCCCCCAGACTGGAATTATCATCATTGCGATAGCCAAACCAGCCATCATCCATAACAAGCATCTCAATGCCTGCCTTTTTCGCTTCCTTGGCGATATCGATCAATTTCTGTGTATCAAAGTTAAAATATGTTGCTTCCCAGTTATTAATCAGGATTGGTCTCTTCTTATTCTTGTATGGGCTTCTGATTAAATGATTACGATACAAATCATGATAAGTACGGCTCATACCGCCAAGACCATTTGCGGAATAAGCCAAAATAACTTCCGGTGCTACAAATTCCTGTCCAGCTTCTAAACAGAAATCAAAGCCATCCGGATGAATTCCCATCATCACACGCAGGGAATCAAACTGGTTCTTTTCCACCTGCGCCAGGAAGTTTCCTGAATATACAAAGTGGAAACCATATACACTTCCGGTTTCCTGTGTGGCTTTTTTTGAAACCAAAGCCATGAATGGATGTTCCTGATGAGAGGACTCGCCGCGGGTGGAACGCACCCCCTGGAAGCCATAGCCAATCTCCCTAAAATCCATCTGACGTTCTCTTGCCCAGGAACCATGCAGAGTCAGAAGTTGATAATCCTCCTGGTCCATATCCAGACTCATGGACATCAGTTTCGTCAAATGAATCGCATTTTCAGCATTATTTTTAATCGTAATACTTCTGGCAATTGCATCAGAGCCCTCAAATACGCTGTAATATAAGGTTCCCTCTAACTGCAATACAGGATCTATCACATCAATCTCCAGTGTCATAACGTCCGCATCGCTACCAAAGGTTGCTGGCAAACCTTTCAGCGCTGGCTTTCCATTATGAATACGGTGGTCCTTATAAAAAAACTGCACTGCCTCATGGCCGGTGATATCGCGAACAGCAACAGCACCTTCACGATAATCGCCCACCTGATTACCTGGGAGTTCTGTTGGAAATGCATCCAAAAACGAGCTGCGATCGCGGTCATTCTTCGATGGAACGAATGGGTTTTCGTGAATACGTAAAAGATCATTACAGTTCTCATCGCTGATGGTTGGACCATAATATACATGACCTAAAAAGCCCTCGTCGTCCACGATGGCAATTAAATAACTACTATGGTCTGTGTCTAGTTTGAATGATTTGCTATTTTCCTGATAACTGATTTTCATGTAACATCTCCTTATTGATGCAATAAATATAACCCTATGATTTCATTATAATTTGGATTTTACTCTATTGTCAAAATAAATTTAGCCATAAAAATGACTAAATTTACCTAGTAAAATTTAGTCATTATTAAAATCAAGCTAAAAACTTATAAATTCGGTCTGGTCCTTATTACTTAGGTGCTAAGAGTTGACACTCTACAAATTATTTCTTATAATCCAGATAGTTTACTTTGTGAACTACATATCGTATTAAAGGAGAACTTTCAATGAGTATTCATATTATTGTTGACTCGTCCTGTGATTTGACACAGAAGAAAGCAGCCGAGCTTGAAAACGTTCACGTTCTTCCACTCACCACGCGTTTTGGTGAGGAAGAATATTATGATGGGGTAACACTCACTCATGAGGAATTTTTTAAAAAGCTCATTGAAGAAGACACATTGCCACAGACCAGCCAGTTAACTCCATTCCAATACAAGGAAGCCTTTGAGCGTTACCTTGGTCCTGATGACACTGCAGTCGTCATCACCTTATCCTCCAAGCTTTCCGGATGTTTTCAGAGTGCTTATAATGCCATCGCGGATGAATATGAAGACCGCATTGCCTTAGTCGACAGTGAGAACGTTACCATCGGTGAAATCATTCTGATTAAATTAGCACTTGAATACCGTGACCAGGGAATGAATGCCTTCGAAATTGCCAAGAAATTGGATCAGGACAAGAAACAGATTCGACTCATTGCTCTGTTAGACACCTTAGAATATCTCCAAAAAGGCGGTCGCATCAGTAATACCGTTGCCTTTATTGGCGGTCTCCTCTCCATCAAGCCGGTTATCACCGTAGAAGATGGTGCCATTGCATTCAAAGGAAAAGCCCGTGGTTCTAAAAATGGTAACAACTTTTTGATTAATTATATCAAAGAATCCGGCGGAATTGATTTTACCAAGCCATTCTCACTTGCTTACAGTGGTTTGTCCGATCATCTTTTAAAGAAATATGTAGAAGACAGTGCCCCCCTTTATGAAGGATATGACGGAGAACTCCCAGTCATTACCATTGGCAGTGCCATTGGAACACACATTGGTCCTGGCGGAATTGCCCTGGCTTATATGGCAAAATAAATATATCTTATAAATAAAAAGGCTGTCCTCTTGAGGTGACCCCTCAAAGT
>JAZUHV010000176.1:0-4624 GCA_045641925.1 Butyrivibrio sp. | reverse complement strand
AACAATTTGTTCATATTCTCGATAAACTTTCGCCATAAAGATGTTTTATATTAATATCATCAAAAGAAAGTTAATTATTACTTTTTCATTGATCTCTCCTCTTTTTTTAACCGATAAGGACTGCTGACGCAGTCCTTTTTCGATTTTTATGGGGCATATTTTTATATAAAAAAACGGATCGCATTGCGCTCCGTTTTTTCCATTCTCTTTTATCGAATAAATATATAAGCCGTGTAGCCTGCATACAGAAGTAACATCATCGCGCCTTCTAATCGGCCAATTCTTCTTTTTGTAATCGCAAATGCCCAGACAATTCCGGTAAATCCAAGGAGCACCAAAATATCAATGCAATTGGTCATTGTCAATGTCATAGGACTGATTGCAGAGGCAATACCTAAAACCATCAGAATATTAAACACATTGGAACCGATTGCATTACCAAGTGCCATATCCACTTCCTTCTTACGGGCTGCCACGATTGAGGTCACCAGTTCTGGAAGTGAGGTTCCTATCGACACGATGGTAAGTCCAACCAGGGTCTCACTCATATGAAGCTCTCTGGCAATTCGACTGGCGGTATCTACTGTTAAATCGCCACCGAATGCAATTGCCGCACCACCAAGCACAATAAAAAGAATACTCTTCCAGGTAGGCAGTAACTTGATTTCTTCATCGTTTCCGCCTTCAACTTCAATCTTCTTGCCTTCCTTCGCAGCCTTTAATGCCAAACGAATCAAAACAAATAAATATCCAGCAAATAACAATAATAAAATTACGCCATCCACATGTCCAAGAACACCGATTTCCCAATCATTATTGTCCACTGCTACCGCTATATTAAGAATTTCACGATCATTTGCGAACAATAAAAATCCCAAGCCTAAAAGTGCTGCTGCACAGATTGCAGAGAAAGGGATGTCGCGCTTAATGGTATCTGACTGAACCATAATTGGTGTGATTGCAGCACAGACACCGATTACCACCATCATATTAAATATATTGGAACCAAGTGCGTTACTAATTGCCAGTGCGTTTGCACCCTTCATAGAGGATGTTACGCTGACCGCAGTCTCTGGAAGTGACGTTCCCATCGCCACGACCGTCAAACCAATGATAATGGACGGCACATGAAACTGCTTAGCCACGCTGGAGGCACCTTCCACAAAGAAGTCAGCGCCCTTAATCAGAAGAAAGAAACCGCCAATTAAGAGGACAACGACAACCGGAATCGGCACCATTGCAATAAAATTATCTAACATTGTTTTACCTCAACCAATTCAACTCAATTGTGTGCGAGAGCACTTTACTACTCCATTTTATATGTCAATAGAAAATTCTTAAATTGCTAAATTAGCAAATTAAACCGCTTTATTCTGCCGAAATAACCGAATTCCGCTCCAAATTGTCACAATTCCAAAGAAAATAGCACGCAAAACGGCAGTAATCAGATAGCCGTAAACCGCTCCGGTAATACCATACTGTTTCACCAAAAGCCAGGTTGCCACACAGCCTAACGCGATTGCCGGCACATTCGCCACCGTAGCAAGCTTCTGCCCACGAAAGATAGTCAGCATATTTTCCAGCAGGGTCTGTAATGCTACAAAGCCACCCGCAAGCATTAAAAGAACCAGTTCCCATCGATATGCGGACAAATCTGTTTGATAGAGCCAGCCAAGCACCAGGGTTCCAATCGTATAAGCCACCAAAACTGCCAGGAGCGTCACCCCCGCAGCCACCGCAGCCTGTAGCAGGCATTGCTTTCGGAATGCCTTCCACGCGCCTGCCTTGACCTCTTCAGCCATCGAAGTCTGCCAGGTGCGCATCGTAAAGCCTGCAAATAAATCTACCGCAAACACCGGCATGAATAGCTGCGAAAATCGTCCCACCGCCACAAAGCCTTCCTGCTGCTCGTACAATGCACTGATTGCATAACGCGGCACATTATTCATGAAGGAATAAAAGAAAGAGCTTAAAAAGAGGGACACGCAGGCAATGGTGAGGCCCTTTATTGCATGGGTCGATAAACGAAACTTCGGGAGCCCAAATCGCAGCAGCATCGGTAAATAGATTACCACAATCGTGATCACTGACATTGCTGCCAGCACAATCGATGCCATTAAAAGTGCCGTCTGCTCATCAAACAGTACACGGCCCGCCAATACGCCAGCCACGAAGCAGGCAATCAAGATTACATTCATCAAAAGCTGGCACTGCCCCGCACGGTCCAAATGCCCCAGGCGCTGCATCTGCCCTTCTAATACATCTGCAAACGCATCACATGCTTTATAAATGCCGAAGCATAGAATGACAAAAAAGGTCGTACCTCGATACCCCGCTACAATCGCCCAAACGATTAGTGCAAGAATCATCAACCCACATGTTAACCATCGAAAGGAATAATATTCCGAGAATGTGTACTCGTCGCGCACATCGGAAACCTGAAAATTGCGTACAGAAAAGCGCCCCACCGTAATCAGCTGTAAAGCCATCATCGATGCGGTCGCATAGACACCGGCAGCGGTATCTCCCAATGCACGGCTAACCACCATTAGGAATACCACTGAGCTCAGTGCATACACACATCCGGACAGAACCGTCCAGAGTAAAGTCTTTCGTTCTTTGGAACCGACTCCCGCCATTATGCGTTAACGGCCTGTTCCTTAGCATCCAGATACTTATTGATATAATCAACCAAAGCATCTGCATCTAATCCGTGAACCATTGCTGCTTCTTCTAAGGACTCACCCTGTGCAGATGGACATCCTACGCAGTGCATACCTGCCTGAAGAAGAATAGGAATGATGTCATTGTCAATCTGAATCATATCATGGATAATCATATCCTTGCTAACCTTTGCCATTTGTATAGCCTCCTAAAATCTAGTCTGCGTTTACACGCGCTACTCTTATTATACTCATTATCGCAAGTTCTGGCAACACACAAAGAAGCTCCCCGAAGATTCGGGGAGCTTCCTGTTTGTTCTACGTTCTGAGATTACTCAGCAGAGATTGCGCCTACAGGGCAAGCAGCCTCGCAAGCACCGCAAGTCATGCAAGTATCCTTGTCGATCTCGTAATGTGCATCGCCCTGAGCGATTGCACCTGCTGGACATCCGCCAGCGCAGGTTCCACAGCTTACACAGCTATCAGAAATAACATATGCCATCTTCATATACCTCCATTAAATTTTATTTAAAAACATTATAGACTAAATGTTTTTAATAAGCAAGTATTCTTATTACTCATCGTGTTGAACCTTACGTGCGCCTTCCAGGTTTGCAAACTTGGTAAGCTCAGGCATCCATGCAAGTTCAATCGTACCGATTGCACCACTTCGTTGCTTTGCAATAATAATTTCGGCCACGTTCTTACGCTCAACGTCTTTGTTGTAATAGTCTTCTCGATAAATAAACATAATCACATCGGCATCCTGCTCAATCGCACCGGATTCACGCAAATCAGAAAGCATCGGACGCTTATTATCACGTTCCTCCACCTTTCGGGACAACTGCGACAGGGCAATAACTGGGATGTTTAATTCTCTCGCTAAGCCCTTTAAGGAACGGGAAATCTCAGATACTTCCTGCTGACGAGATTCGCTTCTGCCGTTACCAGTCATCAACTGGATGTAGTCAATCATTACAAGGCCCAGATTGTGGTCTCTTTTCAGCTGACGGCAGCGGCTCTTTAATTCATTGATAGAAATACCTGGGGTATCATCAATCCAAATCTTTGAATCCCCGACATAGGATCCGCCTTCTGCCAAAGCAGCCCACTCTGCGTTTGTCAAATTACCAGTCTTTAAGTTCTTTGAATCTACCTTGGATTCCATGGAGAGAATACGCTTTACCAATTCCTCGCGTGACATTTCCAAGGAAAAAATTGCGGTGGTCGTGTTATTTTTTACAGATATATAATCGGCCATATTCAATACAAAAGCCGTTTTACCCATTGCCGGTCTGGCTGCAATGATGATCAGATTGGAATTTTGAAGACCAGCCATATTGTAATCCAGGTCGGTAAAGCCCGTTGCAATTCCGGTGATTTTTCCACCTACCTTGCTGGCAGCCTGAACCTCCTCTAAAACACGCATGGTAACGTCCGCAATCGGCTCCAGCTCACCGTCTCCGCCAGTTTGTGTAATCGTGGTAATGTTCTTCTCAGCATTCACCAAAATATCGCTTACGGCTTCCTTACCCTCGTAGCAGTCTGCCTCCACTTTCTGTGCAGCGCGGATCAGTTTACGCATAATGGCTTTGTCGTGCACTTCCTTCGCATAATGTTTGACATTTGCAGAGGTTCCGGTCATGGACATAATTTCACGGATGGAATCCATACCTGCCACTTCCGGTGGTGCGCCGTTTTGCTTTACACGTTCCTGCACCAATACGATATCCGCCGGTTTGCCTTCACGCGCCAGCTGACAGATTGCTTCAAAAAGAATTCCATATTTACCGGTATAAAAATCCTCTTTGGTGAGCATTTCCATCGCGTTTTGTACTGCTTCATTGTCCATCAGCATGGAGCCGATTACGGCCTGCTCTGCCTGTGGACTATTTGGCATGATGCGTTTAACAATCGCTTCATCCATGTTGCTATTCTCCTCTTCCTATGCCTCGCTTACA
>JAZUHV010000175.1:0-2813 GCA_045641925.1 Butyrivibrio sp. | reverse complement strand
TCTTCGTAAAAAATCCGTGTATATGTTTAATGTAGGCTCCGTTTTTAAAACAACTGCTGATATTCAAGGTGAAATCGTGGATTTAAAGCCGGATTGGAATGATGAACGTATGCATTCGATTTATCGAAGCGGCAAACCATTTGTTGTACCAGTAAATTTGATAGAAAATGAGTAGAATAAAGATTGAGACGCTGACTTCCGTTCATATCGGCAGTGGTGAAACTTTGCAATATGGAACGGATTTTGTGCCAGTAAAGGTTCAAAATGGACACGCCTACATAGGAATAATGGATCCGAGGAGAATTCTTGATTTGATCGGCGAAGAACATATTTCACAATGGGTGGCTGCTATTGAACGAAATGAGTCTTCTAGTTCAATTGTGAAACTTTTTGCGCCAAATGCAAGAGTGAAGGATTATTCAAAACGAACAATTCTTAATTGGACTGATGGTGTTAAATCAACGGATACCTTAAAAGAGCATATTCACGACGGAATGGGATTCCCGTATATTCCAGGGAGTTCAATAAAGGGTGCGATAAGAACTGCTGTTTTATCTCAATTGGCATCAAAAGTTAACAATGCAAATGAAAAAATAATTGTTACAAATAGAGATGGTAGTAAACAAAGGGACCGAAATGGGAATTTCAAATTGTCCGCTAATGCAATTGAATGTGAATTATTCGGGAAAGATCCCAATTCGGATGTTTTTCGTTTTTTGCAAGTGGGAGATGCCATCTTTGGGAAGAACTATGAAGTGGCCGTTAAAATGGTAAACATTAATGAACGTATAAAGCAGAGTTTTTGGGATACGAGTAAACCGCAGTTGATTGAAGCTATTGGCCCAGAAGATTCATCAGAATTCCAACTCAAATTACTTCCGGAATTTTATAAATTTGCAAAAGGCCATTGGGCGTATAAAAATTCACTAGGGAAATTACCGGTAGAAATGGAATCCATTTCATCGCTATTCACTCTAATTAATATTCATACAAAAGAGTTGATTGAATCAGAAATTGCGTATTGGCAGGATTTAGTCAATGATGATGATACAGAATCTGTCTCTAATTATATTGAAAAAATGGAGACAATTTTGAAGTCTGTCGGTTCCTGCAAAGAGGGTACGGAATGCGTACTCCGCATTGGACACGGCTCTGGTTGGCGATTTATTACAGGAGCATGGACTGAAAATTTTGAGAATTTCTCTTCACTGGTCGTACCTGTATCTCGTCCGAAGAATTTCAATTATGAGCAATATGATTTTCCTAAAACTCGTCGAGTGGATGATCAATGTGAATTGTTAGGATTTGTAAAATTGTCCATAAAAGAATAAAGCGTGTTTATATCATAATTTCTACAATAGAACTACCTATGTCCCGCATCAAACTCTTTATTTCCAGTGTCCAAAGCGAATTTGCAGAAGAACGGCAGATGCTCGTCGATTATATCCGTGGCGACGCGCTATTGGGCAAATTTTTTGAACCGTTCATCTTTGAGGAACTGCCCGCGAAGGACATTTCCCCGCAGCAGATTTATTTGAATGAAGTCGGACAGTGCGATGTGTATGTCGGATTGTTCGGTGAACATTACGGCTACGAAGATGCCGAAGGCGTCTCTCCGACGGAACGCGAATACGACCACGCTACCTTGCTGCATAAAAACCGTCTGATTTTTGTCAAAAATGTGGATAAGAGACATCCTAAGGAACAACTGCTGTTGGAAAAAGCACAGCAGGAAATTGTGCGGAAGTCGTTCTCTAATCTGGATGCGCTGCGTGTTGCGGTCTATGCTTCATTAGTACGCTATATGGAGGAAAAAGGAATCATTCGCTGGCGTCCGTTCGATGCTTCAACCGACAATGGTGCGTCGATCAGTGATATTGATGAGGACAAGGTGAAAAATTTCATCCACCTTGCCCGTGCCAAACGCAACTTCCCATTGGCGGAAGATACGAAAGTGGAGGTTCTGTTGCGCCACTTTGATTTGATGGATGATGATGGAAAAATAGCCAATGCAGCTATTCTTCTTTTCGGCAAGAAGCCGCAGAAATATTTCATCACGTCAGAGGTCAAATGCGTGCAGTTTTATGGGAATGAGGTGGTCAAGCCGGTGCCTTCCTATCAGATTTACAAAGGCGATGTGTTTGAACTGGTTACACAGGCAACCAGTTTTGTGATGAGCCGCGTGGACAACTGGGTGGGCACGCGCAATGGCCCGACAGCTTCTGTTCCAACCCATCCGGAATTGCCTATGGATGCGGTGCAGGAAGCCATCGTCAATGCGGTCTGCCATCGCGATTATGCCAATAACGGCAGCGTGCAGGTGATGCTTTTCCGCAATCGATTGGAAATACTCAATCCTGGACATCTTCCATTCGGGATGACCATTGAGAAACTGAAAGGCCCACATAAATCCATGCCGACCAATCCGCTGATTGCCGACCCGATGTACTGGTGCGGTTACATTGAAAAATTGGGTACGGGAACCGAAGATATTCTAAAGAAGTGTTCCGAATATGGATTGAAGCGTCCTGATTTCCAGCAGGATGAAGATTTCAAGGTGACGTTTTGGAGAAATGAGTCTGAAATTGTGGCAAACAGTGAGATTGTACCCCAAGAAACACCCCAAGAAACACCCCAAGAAACACCCCAAGAAACACTCCAAGAAACTACCCAGAAAACTACCCAAGAAACATCCCAGGGAATAATGGGAAAACATACCGAGAATATACTTTTGTATTTGTGTGATTATAGAAGTATTAAAGAGATTTCAGAACATATTGAAGTCGGAGACAGAAAATACATAAAAGAACACT
>JAZUHV010000174.1:0-1933 GCA_045641925.1 Butyrivibrio sp. | reverse complement strand
ACATCCATTTCTGCTGCACTCGGGTATGCCAAAGCAAGAGAACTGGCAGGAACGAAGGAAACGGTAGTGGCTGTTATTGGAGATGGCGCGTTAACTGGCGGTATGGCTTTTGAGGCGTTGAACAATTGTGGTCAGCTTCATTCGAATATGATTATTATCATGAACGATAATGAGATGTCGATTTCACGTAATGTTGGTGGTGTCAGTAAGATGCTTACGAATATGCGTACTGGCGAACGCTATATGGAATTAAAGGACAATGTTAAAAATAAGCTGTCCCGCATTCCTAATTATGGTGATGAACTGATTGGTCATATTCATAATACTAAAAATTCCATAAAGTCCGTTCTTATGCCAGGAAGCGTATTTGAAGATATGGGGATAACCTATCTTGGACCGATTGATGGACATGATGTGCAGAAGATGGTTCGTGTGATTAATGCGGCTAAGAGAATTCATCACCCTGTTGTGATTCACGTGCGTACAGTCAAGGGTAAGGGATATTCCTATGCGGAAAAAAAACCATCCTTCTATCATGGTGTTGCACCATTTTACGTGGAGAATGGTCTTCTTAAAGATTCCAATCATAAGCGTACCTATGCCGATGTTTTGTCCTCCACGTTATTAAAGATGGCTGCGGAGGATGATAAGATTGTTACCATTACTGCTGCGATGGCGGATGGTACAGGTCTTAAAAAATTTGAAAAGAAATATCCGGATCGATTTGTCGACGTGGGTATCGCTGAGGAACATGCTGTAACGTACGCAGCTGGACTGGCGGCAGGTGGCTATAAGCCATATGTGGCAATTTATTCTACCTTTATGCAACGCGCATTTGACCAGATTCTGCATGATGTATGTATTCAAAATCTTCCTGTAAGATTTATTGCAGAAAATGCGGGAATTGTTGGAAATGATGGCATAACCCATCAGGGTATTTTTGATTTATCCTATTTTTCGATGCTTCCGAATATGACGGTGATGGCACCGAAGAATCGTCATGAATTTTATGAAATGCTTCGCTTTACACAGGACTTTGATGGTCCGGTTGTTATTCGCGTCCCTAAGGGCCCTGCTAGCGAGTGTTATGTAGATGCGAAGGAACCAATTGCCTTTGCCAAGGCTGAAACCGTTGAAAAGGGTACGCAGGTTGCTTTATTTGCAGCGGGAAGCATGGTGGAATTGGCATCGGGTGTCGCAGAACAGTTGAAGCTATTTGGCATCCAACCGACGGTGGTGAATGCAAGATTTGTAAAGCCTTTAGACCAGACATGCCTGGAGCACTTAGCGAAGAAGCATGAACTTATAGTTACGTTGGAGGAAAATGTGGCCTCTGGTGGACTTGGTAGCCTGGTATTGGAATATTTTAATGATAATGGAATTCAGACGCCTATTTATCGTGTGGCATTGCCTAATGCCTTTATCAAGCATGGTAAGCGAGACGAACTGATGATGGAGCTTGGTCTGGATGTGGTATCTATTGCATCGAAGATCATGCAAAGGGTTTTGAAGTAGTTTATGAAGGAACGTTTAGATGTATTGTTAGTCAATAACAATTTTGCAGAATCGCGAGAGAAGGCGAAGGCTATTATTATGTCCGGAATTGTCTATGTCAATGGACAGAAGGAGGATAAGTCCGGAGCAATGTTTGATGTTTATTCAGCGATTGAGGTCAGAGGTGCGACTCTACGTTATGTTAGTCGTGGTGGACTAAAGCTTGAAAAGGCAATGGAGACCTTTCCGATTACGTTAAATGATAAGGTGTGCATGGATGTGGGCGCTTCCACAGGAGGCTTTACCGACTGTATGCTACAAAATGGTGCTGTGAAGGTTTACGCAGTGGATGTTGGACATGGGCAACTTGCATGGAAATTACGCAATGACGAACGCGTCGTAGTAATGGAAAAAACAAATATACGTTATGTAACATCCG
>JAZUHV010000173.1:0-15321 GCA_045641925.1 Butyrivibrio sp. | reverse complement strand
CCTTTATCTTTGGTGCAAAGGCAGCAGCAGGTTACCGCAGAGCAAAGCTTACCATTAAGTTAATCAATAACGTTGCAAACGTAATCAATAACGATAAGAGCATTGAGAACAAGCTGAAGGTTGTCTTCATCGAAAACTATCGTGTATCCAATGCAGAGCTCATCTTTGCGGCAGCAGATATCTCCGAGCAGATTTCTACCGCTTCTAAGGAAGCTTCCGGTACCGGTAATATGAAGTTCATGTTAAACGGTGCATTGACCATCGGAACCATGGATGGTGCAAACGTAGAAATCGTTCAGGAAGTTGGCGAAGAGAACGCTGTTATCTTCGGTCTTTCTGCGGATGAAGTTATTAACTACCAGAATAATGGTGGCTACTATCCTCAGGACATCTTCAACAATGACCAGGATATCCGTCAGGTATTGATGCAGCTCATCAACGGATTCTATTCACCAGAGGATCCAGAATTGTTCCGCGAAATCTACAACAGCTTATTGTATGATCAGAATCCGGATGTATACTTCATCCTGAAGGATTTCCGTTCTTATGCAGAAGCACAGAAGAGAATGGAAGAGAAGTACAAGGACGAGGCTGGTTGGGCACGTTCTGCAATCTTAAACGTTGCAAAGTGCGGCAAGTTCTCCTCTGATAGAACCATCGAAGAGTATGTTCAGGACATCTGGCATTTGGAGAAGGTTAAGGTGGACCTGTAATAAATTACACATGAAACACGATGGCCCTGCGCGTTATGCGCAGGGCTTTTGCGTTAAAATGCAAGAAGATGAGATATGCGGTTTGACATATATTTAGGCAAGTGGTAATATCAAATTGATATAATATGATGTTAGTGTGTTTGTTAGGTTTAAATATGCTAGAAAGGGGGGGTGTACAACTAATATTTATTATATCAAATAATATATTTAGGGGTAAAAAGAATGAATATCGAAAGAATGAATGGAAGTCGAGGGGGTATTGTATATGGATAGAAAGATATGTATGAGGTTTTTGAGGACTCAATTCATCTTATTTGTATTAAGCGGGGTATTATGTTCCTGCGCACCATCAAATGTTGCGCCAATTGAAAGTGATGTCGATCATCCAACGGAGAGCATTTCAGGGAGCATTTCGGAAACCACATCCGCTGATGACGAGACAGAATCGGCAAGCGAGTCAGAGGCGCCTAAAACGGAAATTCATCTATGTGATGAGGATACCAAGAAAAATATACCGGCAGGAATTGTCAATGTGTTACTTGGAAACGCACCAGTTGTGTGTGAAGGCCAGGAATACGACAAGATTACTGACATAGAGAAGATGCCTACATGTGTTTCAGCAAGTGAATTAGCGCGAACAGGGGATGAAGCAAAAACCTATGGCAGATTAGAGATTGTAGATGTCAATGAAGATGGTATTTATGAAGTTTTTCTTACTACATTCTATGGCTGGTACTTGCTTTATGAAAAAAATAACACGGTTAAGATGTTTCATATAAACCGATTAACGTGTGTATATCTTGATGGTAGTATATGGACTTCAAGCGGCGCTGCTAGCGGATGCTTTGAACGATTAGGATTTGTTGATGATGGCGATGAGATGGTATCGGTTTGCGTATACGCGTTTGATACGTATGCAATACCCCCTAATCCTGTTTATGCCAGAAAAGAAGGGGAAGAGTATGTGGAAGTGACGAAAGAGGAACTGTATCAGGAGTTCCCTTTAATCGAAACAGAAGATGTGTGTCCATGGTATACGTTCTGTACGGAAAATCTTCAGTAAGGCTTGTATGGTTTTCATAAAAAAATAAATATGATATAATATGAGGTGGCTTGTGCGATTGGCATAAAGCCACCTTTTTATTTGTATGAATGCAGCGGATGTGTTTGATGGGAGAATGATATATGGCAGTCGATAATTGCGAAATGTGCGGATATTATGAATATGATGAGGAGTACGATACCTATGAGTGCACAATGCATTTGGACGAAGATGAAATGTATAATTTCATGACCGGACAGACGAAGGAGTGCCCGTATTTTCAGTACAGGGATGAGTATCGTGTGGTTCGCCATCAGATGTAATGGATTAAATTTGTAATGTACTCTATGAAGAAATATTAAATATTGTCAATTGACGGTCAAGAAGATTGATGATATTTTATATCTAATCGAGACGCTTGGACTCGCGCAATTACGAATCTGAGCAGTAAACAAAGCATGAAGGAGACATTTTTATGTCCAAAGGAACCGAACTTTTTGTAAAAGCATTACGTGAGGAAGGCGTGGATACCGTTTTCGGATACCCGGGCGGTATGGCAATCGATTTATTCGACGCGTTGTATGATGCTCCAGATATTGATGTAATTTTGCCAAGACATGAGCAGGCGTTGATTCATGAGGCGGATGGTTATGCCAGAGCGACCGGTAAGGTGGGCGTTTGCCTGGTAACGTCAGGCCCGGGTGCAACCAATCTGGTTACCGGAATTGCAACTGCAAACTTTGACTCCGTACCACTCGTATGTATCACTGGTCAGGTAAATCGTGATTTGATTGGTAATGATGCTTTTCAGGAAATTGATATTGTCGGTGTAACCCGTAATATCTGTAAATACGCAGTAACGGTTAAGGATCGCAAGGACTTAGCGACCATTTTAAAGAAGGCGTTTGTCGTAGCGCAGACCGGTAAGCCAGGCCCTGTTGTGGTCGATATTCCTAAGGACATTCAGCTGGAGGAAGGTCCGGATGATTATCCATCCGAAATCTTCATCCGTGGTTATAGGCCTGCCAGTGGTGTGCATGTGGGCCAGATTAAAAAGGCTATGACCATGTTAAAGAATGCAAAAAAGCCGGTATTCTTAGTGGGCGGAGGCGTAAAAATCGCAGGTGCAGGAAAGGCATTGACTGAACTTGCAGAGAAGATGCGCATTCCTGTCGTAACCACTATTATGGGCAAGGGCGTGATTCCGACCAATCATCCAATGTACATCGGGAACATTGGTATGTATGGAAATTATGCTTCTAATACCGCAGTGAGCGAGTGCGATGTTCTCTGTGCCATTGGTGTGCGTTTCTCAGACCGCATTACCGGCACGATCAAAGACTTTGCAAAGGATGCACAGATTATCCATATCGATATTGATACTGCTTCTATTTCCAGAAATATCGTGGTCAATGTTCCAATCGTAGCGGACGCAGACCTTGCCATTCAGGAAATGCTTGGTCATACGGCACCATGTAAGACGGAGCAGTGGATGGAGGAGCTGTTAAAATATAAGGAGCAGAAGCCAATCACAATGAAGAATTATGATGGCATGACTCCAGAGATTGTTTTAAGAAAGATTAATGAGGTGTTCCCAAATAATACGGTGACGACCGATGTTGGTCAGAATCAGCTTTGGGCTACCCAATATATTGAAATGAACGGGGACAGAAAGTTCATCACCTCCGGTGGTTTGGGCACCATGGGCTATGGTCTGCCATCCGCCATCGGCGCGTATCTTGGCGAGTTAAACGAGGCACGTGAGGACCGTCATGTTATCTGCGTAACCGGTGATGGTGGCGTCCAGATGAACATTCAGGAGATGACCACGGCAGTGCTTTTAGAAGCACCGGTTGTTATCTGCATCCTGAACAATACTTATCTTGGCAATGTAAAGCAGATGCAGAAGATGTTCTTTAAAAAGCGCTATGCGGCAACCGATTTGAAGCATTGCTCCAAGTTCTCTGAGGAAAAGGACATTGCCGGAGCACATAGCGAAAGCGGTTATGTGCCTGACTTTGTAAAGCTGGCAGAAAGCTATGGCGCGCAGGGTTTTCGTGTGTTTGACGAGAGTGAATTGGACGCAGCATTTGCAAAGGCTAAGGCAAAGACCGATGGCCCGACCATCATAGAATTTGTAATGAATCCAGAATTTGATGTATATCCAATGGTTCCGGGCGGCAAAGCCCTGACGGATATGTTATTCGGTTAGGAGGGTACTATGGATCAGATGAAGAAAAGATGGATTTCCCTCTATGTAGAAAATGAGAGCGGTGTTTTGGCCAGAATATCCGGACTGTTCTCTGGAAAGGCCTATAATATTGATACCCTTACCGTAGGTGTAACCGAGGATAAAACGATGTCCCGTATGACCATCGGTGTGACCTCGGACGATAAGACCTTCGAGCAGATTAAAAAGCAGCTGAACCGCTGCGTGGAAGTTGTGAAGGTTATGGATATTACCGAATCCAGAATTCATATGAAGGAGCTGATGTTTGTAAAAATCAATTCCTGCACCGAAAAGGATAAGGAAGAAGCCTTCCGCATTGCACAGGTTTATAAAATTGATGTTGTCGATTACAATAAAAATACTGTATTGTTAGAGTGTACGCAGACAGAAGTGAAGAATGATGAGCTTCTGGCACTTTTAAATAGCGTATTCGGATATCGTTTGGAAGTGGTCCGCGGCGGTGCGGTAGCTATCGAATCGATTTCTTATTCAGAACGTTAAGCGCGGTCGCCTTGGCGATCAACGTACGGGAAACACGTTGAGGTAAACGGTATGGATATTAACAAAGGATTATTGTATAGCGGTAATAACGAAGCGATTTATCGTCAGGCGCTTGTGGATTTTTATAGAGATTCCAAGAGGCGTCAGGCCCTGGTTCACGATTTGGTAGGGAAGGACGAAGCGAAATATCGTATCGAAGTGCACGCATTAAAGGGAATTGCAAGAAATATAGGCGCGGTCAGACTTTCGGAAATGGCTTATTTGCATGAAGAGGCTGTGGATGAGGGCAATGAAGCATATATTTTAAGCCATCTGGAAAAACTGATGAATCTTTGGGATCAGACCATGAGAGAAATCGAGAACTATGTAGGACTGGATGCACTTGGCGATGAACTAGAGTCTCTGCCCCAGGATGGTGAAGAACTTGTGGCAAGTGAAATTATTGCTGCTGCCAAACTTTGCATTTTACATTTACAAAAGTATGAGGAAGATGAGGCGGAGGATGTCTTAAAAAAGGTGCTTAGCCATCAGCTTCCACAGGAAAAACGAAGTGTCTTCGAAAAAGCCTACCGCGAGGTGGACGATTTTGAATATGATAGCGCAATCGTGTTATTACAGGCATTGATTTCGGAAAACTAAAGACATAAAGAAAGTCTCTTTTATCCTTGCGATAAAAGAGACTTTTTATTATTTCCTAAAGGTTTTACTCAAATTGTTTGTATACCAGAATGCAAAAATCATGTAGGCGGCTGCAATTACGAACCATACAATATTCAAGGGCAGAGTCTTTGGATAGAGAAAACGGAATACATTCAGTGGAATCCAAATCACCAGAACAATACAATTGATGGTCAAAAGGATTTTTCCGTCCGGTGCCTTCTTTCGAATTTGATGAATGGCGAGCCCGATTTGCGCGATGGCAAGAACGGTCATTAATGCAGCTACAACAATATATAATGGATCCATATATCCTCCGTTTAATTGGTTTTAAATAAGGCTTTTGCCAGGTCGATCCTTGTAGAATCGCTATTCTGAATAGTTACAGTGCCATTTGTATCAGATTCGTTTGTCAAGGAATGGTTCCTTAATTGACGAAGCGTTTCTCTGGCGGTGCCCTCGCCACCATCCACAATGAAACAGTCCTCGCGAAGGATTTCCTTCAAAAGATTCCGCACAAACGGGTAGTGGGTGCAGCCTAAAACCACTGCATCGATGTCCGAAAGCTTGGCATCAGGAACCTCATAAAGGGCCAGACGTAAGCGCTCTGTAAGGTAATCTTTTAGTGCATCAGAAGTTGTATCACCGGCTTCCACATGTGTAACTATGTCCGGACAGCCAATGGTATAAATATGTGCCTGATCCTTACAGGCCTGCATCAGCTTTAAAAACTTTGGCTCTGCGAGAGTGACATTGGTGGCGAGAACTACCACGATACCGCCGGGACTATGTAAAACGGCAGGCTTTAAGGCAGGCTCGATTCCAATGACCGGTATATCCGGATGCTTCTCGCGCACTAGGTGCACCGCGGCCGCTGTTGCAGTATTACAGGCGATGACCAGGGCCTTGGCGCCCTGACTCAGCAAATATTCTGCGGTATGGCAGGTTAATTCTTCCACCTGCGAAAACGGCTTCGTGCCATAAGGCGCATTGGCAGAATCACCGAAATAGATGAAATTTTCATGAGGCATCAGCCTGGTTAATTCTTTTAAAACACTGATGCCGCCGACACCGGAGTCAAACACTCCGATTGGACGTGAATCGCTCATAAACGACCTCCATAACGATTCTATTATATCACGAATTTCTCGCAAGAGAAATGGAATGTAATATGTGCATAAAAACAAATCTTATGCTATACTATTGACAAGTGTGGAAAGGAGACAATCCTATGTCAAAAACTTATAAACCAGAGACCCTTGCGCGTCTTCAGACAATCGAATTAATGATGTTAAAGGATGCTCAAAAGGTCTGCGAAGAAAATCATTTGCAGTATTGGGGATTTAGCGGAACCGGAATCGGGGCATTGCGTCACGAGGGCTTTATTCCATGGGATGATGATATTGATATTTATCTGCCGAGAGCAGATTACAATAAATTAATCGAAATTATGACTACAAAGTTTGGCGATAAATATTATGCGCTGAACAATGACACCAGTGCGCATTATCCATTGGCAACCACACGCTTGTGCTTAAAGGATACCGTGTTTCAGGAAGAGGTTATGAAAAACGTGGATTGCCCATGGGGAATCTTTTTGGATTTGTATCCATGCGATAATGCAGCAGATAAGAGCATGTATCGTATTGAACAGGTTTGGGAAACCTGGTTTTGGAGCAAGCTGGTTATCCTTTATGAGATGCCACGACCAACACTTCCATTCACTGGAGTGATGAAGAGCCTTGGCACCCTGGCGACCATGTTAATTCATACCTTCCTTCAGTGGCTCGATGTGCCGAAGAAGTATTTTGTCTTCAAACGCGAGGAATCCAGTCAGCAGTATAATAGCGTGCGTACCCGCAGAAAAGGCTATTTCTGTGACACCAAGCCTTTTGCCAATATGTTTGCCAGAAGGGATACCCTTCCGCTTACGGTGGTGCCTTTTGAGGATACGGAAATTCCAATTCCGAAGCGCTCTGACAAGCTGCTGCGAAAAATGTTTGGCGATTATATGTCCATTCCGCCAATTCATAAGAGAAAGACACATTACCCATATAAGCTGGAGTTCGGTCCGTATGAGGGCATGACGCCAGAGGAAATTAAGGAAAACTGGACCCGCATTTAATATGACGACAGAGGCAAATACACAACAGAATATGGATCTGGAACTGACGATTTTGATGCCTTGCCTCAATGAAGCAGAAACCCTGGGGACCTGTATAAAAAAGGCTATGACCTTTTTAGAGGAGCAGGATATTCGGGGAGAAGTCCTGATTGCGGATAATGGCAGTACGGACGATTCGGTGCGTATTGCAACCGAACTTGGCGCACGCGTCATAAAGGTCGCACAGAAGGGGTATGGCGCGGCACTGATTGCCGGATGCCAGGCGGCAGCAGGCCGTTATACCATTATGGGCGATTCGGATGACAGCTATGATTTTTTGGATTTGATGCCTTTTGTTGAAAAACTTCGCGAGGGTGCGGACCTTGTGATGGGCAATCGATTCGAAGGCGGGATTGACGAGGGAGCTATGCCCTGGTCGCACCGTTACATCGGAAATCCAATTCTTTCTGGCATTGGTCGCGTGTTCTATCATAGTAAAATCAATGATTTTCACTGTGGCCTGCGCGGATATCATACCGCACGTATGCAGGAACTGAATCTGAAAACCACTGGTATGGAATATGCGAGTGAGATGGTGGTAAAGGCTACCTTATGGAACTATCGCATAGAGGAGGTCCCAACCAAACTGCATAAGGATGGACGTTCTCATGCGCCGCATTTAAATACAATGCGTGATGGATGGCGTCATCTGAAATTCTTATTGATGCATTGTCCAAACTGGTTGTTTTTATATCCCGGATCATTGCTTTCTGTCATTGGTCTGGTATTTATGGTGATTCTTACCAGAGGAAAGCTTTATATCGGCAGCGCTGCACTGGATATTCAGACACTTTTGTATGCCGCTGCATTTTTGCTTTTGGGCGTGAACATGATTTTGTTTGCACGATATACGGATACATATGCGCGTACGACCGGCTTTGTTCCGGTGGACCGCGTCCCTTTTTTGAGCAGAGTTTTTTCACCTCGTGTGAATTTTTTTGTGGGGATTATATTATTTATCCTCGGCGTAATATGTTCTGTATTTGCGGTGACCATTTGGTCCAAGGCATCCTTTGATGCACTGGATACGGAGCTGTCCATGCGATTGACGATTCCGGCATTTACAGCAATTACATTAGGCGCGGAATTAACCTTGTCCGGAATCTTTTTAGGGATTTTGGAAATTAAGCATCGGTAGAATATTTGTAAGGAGACAATTATGCGACTTGGCGCATTGGAGGCGGGCGGAACCAAAATGGTCTGCGCGATTGGAAATGAATATGGCGAAATATCAAACTCTGTAAGTATTCCAACCACGACACCAGAGGAAACGCTTCCAAGGATTGTAGCTTATTTTGAGGAGCAGGGCGATTTGCAGGCTCTGGGAATCGGTGCGTTCGGCCCTGTGGGAATTGATCCGAATAAAGCGACCTATGGAAAAATTTTAGATACACCGAAGCTGGCCTGGAAGCATTATGACTTGTTGGGCAATCTTCAGGAGGCACTTCACATTCCAATGGCAATTGATACAGATGTGAATGCTGCCTGTCTTGGCGAGGTGGTTTATGGAGAGGCGAAGGGATTATCCAATGTTTTGTATCTGACCATTGGAACCGGCATTGGCGCGGGCCTGGTCATAGATGGAAAACCGGTGCATGGGCTCCTTCATCCAGAGGCTGGGCACATCACAGTTCGGCCGCAAAAGGGCGATGAGGGAAATTGTATTTGCCCGTATCATACGAATTGCTTTGAGGGACTCGCGAGTGGCCCTTCGTTACAGAATCGCTATCGATGTGAGGCAAAGGAACTTGCAATGCGTAAAGAGGTGTGGGAGCTGGAAAGCGAGTACATTGCGCAGGCCTTACTGCAGTATCTTTATGTGGTAAGTCCGGAGCGTATGATTCTTGGCGGCGGTGTGATGCATCAGGATCAGATTTTTGAATTGGTACGTAAGAAGGTTTTGTTAAAGAACCATGGATATATCAGCGAGACGACTCTACAGGATTTGGAGCATTTCATTGTTCCGGCATCCCTTGGCGGAAATCAGGGAATAATGGGATGTCTGCATCTCGCAAAAACTCTTTTGTAAGGTGGAACTGTTATGGCAACAGATATAAAAAAGCAAATTGAAGAGGTTCTGAAAATCGCAGAGGAAATTGAAAAGGCAGATATTATCAAAGATAATTTTGCGACTGGTTTTCGTGAAAATGTGCGTTATGAAATGTTTAAATTTCTGGCATATTTGTCTTTGGGAGACCATCAGTTTACAGCGAAGGAACAGAACTTTATTCAGGAATATATTGGCTTTAAGAATGATGAGAAACTGGTTCGTTCCATCGTGATGGCGGAGCGCTTAGAAGAGGATTCCTACACCTGTAAGCCATCCGTTGCTTTTAAATATTTTGTTTTGACGGACGTGGGTGAGAAACTGAAAAATCGCAAGCGTTGTACGATGGCCTTTATCAATACCTTTCGTGCAATGGGGCAGGATTTCATTGCCTGCAACGACATCACGGACGATGAGGAAATCCGCATGCTGACGGATTATGTCGGTATGATGGAAAACTATGCAAAGGGCTACGGATTATTGAGTCCAAAGGGTTCTGTACAGGAAACGGAAACTCCGAAGAAGACGGTTGAGGAAGCGCTCGAGGAGCTGAATGCCTTAACAGGACTTGAGGGCGTTAAGGCTGAGGTGAACAGCCTGGTCAATCTGATGCGCGTACAGAAGATTCGTGAGGAACGCGGTTTAAAGAGTCCGTCAGTTTCGAAGCATCTGGTGTTTTCCGGAAATCCGGGAACCGGTAAAACGACAGTGGCGCGTATGCTTGCTGGCATCTATTATGCCTTGGGTGCACTGGAAAAGGGGTATCTCGTGGAGGTGGATCGTTCCGGGTTAGTAGGTGGTTACATCGGACAGACGGCGACAAAGACCATGGAAGTGGTGGAGTCTGCAATGGGCGGCATTCTTTTTATTGATGAAGCATATACCCTGACGGATAATAAGGGCCAGGGTGATTTTGGCCAGGAAGCAGTGGATACCATTTTAAAGGCAATGGAAGATCATCGCAATGAACTGGTCATCATCGTTGCCGGGTATACGGATAAGATGGATGCATTTTTGAAATCCAATCCGGGACTTCAGTCCAGATTTAATAAATTTATTCAGTTTGATGATTATTCTCCATTGGAGCTTTTGGAGATTGTTGTAAATACCGCAAAGAAGCAGGACTATCGTTTGAGTGAGGAAGCGAAGTCTAAAATTCTGGCACATTATGTGGAGATTTGTAACAATAAGCCAGAGAATTTTGCAAATGCACGCGATGCCAGAAATCTTTTAGAGCGCGCAATGGCAGCGCAGGCGACCCGAATTGTAGCCTTGAAGGAAATCGATAGCGATACCTTAATGACCATAGATGTCTGTGATTTGGACGTGTAGAGTTTTGTGAAATTTTTGTGAAATCAGGGCAATTTATTTGATTTTTCAAGGGCCTTGTGATATGGTAACATTCGGACTTCTGTTAGGAAGACGAACTAGAAAGGAATTAGATTTATGAAGAAGAGATGGATTGCAATTGCGGTTGCGGCACTGAGCGTGCTTTCTTTAGCAGGATGCAATAAGTTGAATGTAAATGCACATAATTTAACGGATTATAGCGAGAATGTAACCGTTGGTGATTACAAGGGATTAAAAATTGAAGTTGAGAAGGTTGAGGTTACCGACAAGGAGGTTCAGGCTGAGATTGATAAGTGCCTGAATGCAAAGACCACCTATGAGCAGGTTACCGACCGTGTTGTGGCTGATAAGGATAGCATCGTGATGGATTTCACTGGCTATTATATCAAGGATGATGGCACCAAGGGTGAGAAGTTTGAACGTGGCGAGGCTACCAATTATGATTACACCATTGGTGGTTCTTTCATCGAATCCTTAAACGATCAGCTGATTGGTCTGGAATGTGGCAAGGAAGTGGATTTGAAGTGTAAGTTCCCAGATGATTATTCAAATAGCTCCGAGCTTGCTGGTAAGGATGTAATCTTCACCGTTAAGGTTCACTATATTAAGGGAAAGCCAATTGTTCCAGAGTGGAATGATGAATTCGTTAAGGACTACACCAAGAACCTTGAAAACAAGTTTGAGACCGCTGCCGATTTCGAAAGCTATTTAAGAAAGCAGTTAGAAGATGAGGCAGAAAAGCAGGTTGCTTCTAACTATGAGGCTCTTTTATGGCAGACAATCATTGATAATTCTGAAATCAAGGAATATCCAAAGGAAGCGTACGATAAGCTCTATGATATGTATTTAGATCAGGTGAATTATTACATCGATTTATATGCACAGTATATGGGCGCAGAACGCGATGAGTTTTTGAAGAGCTACGGCGAAATGTTCTTCGGTGTGAAGGATGAAGACGGCGTTAAGGAGATGGCAAAGGGCTATGCAGAGACCGAATTGGACTCTGTTATGATTGCAGTTGAAATCTCTAAGAAGGAAGGCATCACCGTTCCTAAGGAAGAGTATGAGTCTTTGGCAAGTAACATTGTTAAGGAAGGCGGCTTTGACAGTCAGGAGAAACTGGAAGAAAATGTTGGCATCAACTACCTGATGGAAACCTTTATTATGGATAAGGTTACTGTATGGCTGAAGGAACATAATGAGCAGGTTATGGTAGACGCAGTTACACCTAGTGAAACTGATGCTGCAAATCAGACCGAGGCACAGACCGAGACTTCTGCACAGTAATATAGAATTGGATATGTAACGGGCACAACGATTCCCCTGGATTGATGTGCCCGCTTTCGTGTTTTTTTAACACCACTGTTAAGAGGGGAGAATGAAGGATGGAGAAGGTTGACGAACTGCAAATTTACAGAATCGTGACAGCCATGTCTGGAGATACGGTATATTGCTATGATATCGCGAACGATGAGATGAAATTCTATTATGGAAGCACTGCATCAACTCGTTTTGGAAATGGTACGCCGAACTACATGGCACATGTGGAAAAGGTGTATATGAATGGACCAGACCGTGATGTGGCACAGAAAATTTTGATGACCATGAAGACTGGCACACCTGGATTCTTTGAATACGTCATGACCTTATGCACGGAGAGTGGTACACCGCAAAAGTGTAAGATTGCAGGCCGTTGTCTGTACGATGATCATAACGATCCTGCTTATATTGTGGGCACTATTCATGAAATTAAGGAGCGTCAAAGCGGCGCGGAGGAAGCAGAGGACGGTTATTCCCGTGATGTGGTAACCGGTGCCTACAATCGTTCCTCTTTCAAGCATAAACTGGAAACCTTTGTGGATACCGATGAAGACGTTATTCGCGGATATTTGCTGTTTGCAATTGATGACCTGCGTGAGAACTGTAATCAGATGACCCATGTAGAAAACAGCGTACTGACCAATGTGGTGCAGACGGTAAAACGTATTTATCCATACAATGTTTTCGTAGGCCGTGTGCGTTATGATGAAATCGGTGTATTTTACACCGGAAATGATATTGAAAATGAGTTTTTGGCAAAGATTGATGCGTTGGACCGTGCAATTATGCAAATCGAAGTGAGCGGCACCAAGCGCCCGATTTCTATCTCCGGTGGTATTTACTTTGACAATGTAAAGGATGTCAGCTCCTATGATTTCCGTGACCGTGTGCGCGTGGCACAGATTGCTGCAACCAATCGAGGAAAAGGCCGTATCGTGCCTTACCGTCCGGAACTGGAAGCAATTTATAATAGTCGCTTCAACTTGGAGGCAGAATATAACGATACCCGTTTCGACTACCAGCTGATTGAAGAAGCAATGGAATTGATGGCAACCTTTGGAAATGCAGAGGATTCCTTAAATGAATTGCTCCGTAAAATTGGTATGATGTATAACCTGGATCGCATTACGGTGCGCAGCATTGACGATCAGACCCATAGCATGAATATTTTGGCACGTTGGGTGGATGTGCATTCCTCAACTGCTGTGAATGCACCGACTCTGGCATCCTATGAACTGGTACAGGAAATGCAAAGCCGTATGGAAGATTCATATGTGGATCAGGAGCATGGAGCGGTAATCTGCTATTATGTCGGAACCTTTAAGGATCAGGGCGTAGTGGATTTTCGTGCAAGAGAAAAGAATCGTATCTGGTCCGAACGTGAGATCCGAACCTTTAAGCTGTTAACCAAGCTGACGAGTGGATATCTCCTGAATATGAGTGCGTATATGAAGCTTCTGCGTGATGGCGAGAAGGCGAAGACGCACGATTTGGTTACGGGCTTTGCAAAGTATGAGGCATTCGTTACAGAAGCAGCAGCATACGTTAAGGAGCATCCTGAAAAGCAGTTAGCTATTTTATATACCGGTATGAAGGATTTTATGGCCGTCAATGACCGATATGGTCGCGAGGTGGGCGATGAGGTCTTAAAGGGCTATGCAGAGGAACTGATGGCAACGGAGGACCGTGTGGTTCTGGGCTGTCGTCGAAATGCGGACAATTTTGTGGCGCTGATTAATCGTTTTGACCAGCGCGGAAATCAAATTTCTGCGGCAATGATTGATCGTATGAGCCAGTCATTCCAAAGCAAGTTTGCACAAAAGTGCGAGGGCGTAAACTTAGCCATTAATGCGGGTGTAGTTTTCCTTCCGGCAGAGGTGGAAAACCTGTATGAATATATTGACCGCGCGATGACTGCGAGAGAGCGTGCCCGCGCAGATGATAATATTTCTTGCATACTTGCATAGATATTGTTAAAATAATGTCGACAATCGAATAATGAGAGATATTTTTTCGAAGAAAAGAGGAAGAAAAACACATGAAGAAGCATTTAAGCATCTTATGCGTGGTACTGGTCCTTATGACTACATTGTGCGCATGCGCAAGTGGTACTACGAACCCTTCGGGAGAAGATCCCTCAAATAACACCACTACAGGCGGAAGCCAGACCGAAGATATTTACGGTGGCAAAGTTGTAGTTGGTATTCAACAGGATATTGACAGTCTTGACCCACATAAGGCAACAGCGGCAGGAACTAAAGAAGTCCTTTTTAACATTTTCGAAGGCCTGGTAAAGGCAGATGAGAATGGTGATCTGGTTTGCGCAGTCGCATCTGACTATAAGCAATCAGAAGATGGTTTGGTATATACCTTCACCCTGCGTGATGGTATTAAATTCCATAATGGAAATTTAGTTACTGTAGAAGACATTAAATATTCCTTGGAAAGAGCAGCCGGCATTTTAGATGGCGAAGTGCTCGTTTCTACGTTGAGTATCATTTCTGCAGTCGACATAATAGATGAAAAGACGGTCCAGGTAACCGTAGGTAGTGCAAATCCGGAGCTGATTTACAGCTTCACCACCGCTATTATCCCTAAGGGAAGCGGCGAAGACGAGAACGCAAAACCTATTGGAACCGGACCTTTTTCTTTTGTGTCCTACACCCCACAGGAAAGCCTGATTGTGGAGAAGAACAAGGATTATTGGGTAGCAGAGCTCCCATATCTGGATGAAGTGGATTTCAAGATTGTTTCCAGCGGCGATTCTGCATTGTTGGAGCTTCAGGCAGATACAATCCAGATTTATCCTTACCTGACGGATTCACAGGCTACCACCTTAAAGGGAAAGATGCAGGTTATGGTTGCTCCGTCCGCAGTTGTACAGGCATTGTTCATTAACAATAAGACCGCTCCATTCGATAACGAATTGGTACGTAAGGCGGTTCTGTATGCGATTAACAAGGATGAGGTAAACGATTTCGTAGCTGGTGGTGATGCAACCGTTATCAGTTCCGCCATGTTACCAACTTTAACTTCCTACTATGAGGATCTCAATGGTGTATATGGAACAAAGGGTGATCCTGAAAAGGCAAAGTCATTACTCGCTGAAGCAGGATATCCGGATGGATTTGAAATGACCATCACTGTTCCATCAAATTATGAGTACCATGTTCAGACCGGTGAAGTTATTGCTGAGCAGTTAAAGGCAGTTGGTATTAAGGTTAAGGTGGATCAGGTGGATTGGAATACCTGGCTGAGTGATGTATACACCGACAGAAATTACCAGACAACCGTGTG
>JAZUHV010000172.1:0-2688 GCA_045641925.1 Butyrivibrio sp. | reverse complement strand
CAACTTGATTAATCTTGGCATCTTTGAAGATGTGAAGAAGGAACTTGAGGCGAACGGTAAGAGCCTTTATGAAATCGAAGAAGTCGAGCCAGAGCCATCTTTGGGTAATGGTGGACTTGGCCGTTTGGCAGCATGCTTTATTGACTCTATGGCAAGCCTTGGACTGGCAGGCGATGGTGTTGGCTTAAATTATCATATGGGTCTGTTTAAGCAGGTGTTTGATAACAACTTCCAGAAGGAAACTCCTAATCCATGGATCGAGAAGGCTGGTTGGTTAACCAAGACCGATGTAAGTTATGATATTGAATTTGGTGGATTAAAAGTAACTTCCAGAATGTATGATATCGATGTAACCGGTTACAACAATCGTACCAATAAGCTTCATTTGTTTGATGTTGAGTCTGTTGACGAAAGCATCATTGAAGGGGATTCCATTAGCTTTGATAAGACTGATATTGCAAAGAATCTGACCTTGTTCTTATATCCGGATGATTCTGATGAAGCAGGAAACCTTCTTAGAATTTATCAGCAGTATTTCATGGTAAGCAATGCGGCCAGACTGATTCTGTTTGAAGCAAAGAAGAAGGGCTGCTCATTGCATGACTTGGCTGATTACGCTGCAATTCAGATTAATGATACACATCCATCCATGGTTATCCCAGAATTGATTCGTTTGTTAACTGCTGAAGGCATCAGCTTTGATGAGGCATGCGAAATTGTAACGAATACAACTGCATATACCAACCATACTATTTTGGCTGAGGCGCTTGAAAAGTGGTCATTAAAGTATTTGGAAAAGGTTGTTCCACAG
Organism: Butyrivibrio sp.; assembly: GCA_045641925.1. Classification (GTDB taxonomy): domain Bacteria; phylum Bacillota; class Clostridia; order Lachnospirales; family Lachnospiraceae; genus Eshraghiella. Next base: position 1,877 of record JAZUHV010000172.1, on the reverse strand, counting down.
CTTGTTCCAATTATTAAAAAGCTGGATAAGAAGGTACGCGCAAAGTTTAAGGATAAGTCCGTGTATATCATTGATGAGAACGATCGTGTGCACATGGCACATATGGATATCCACTTTGGACATAGCATTAATGGTGTAGCATATCTTCATACCGAGATTTTGAAGGCATCTGAGTTGAATAATTTCTACAAGATTTATCCTGAGAAGTTCAACAATAAGACCAATGGTATTACATTCCGTAGATGGTTATTACACTGTAACGAAGAACTTACAGCTGAAATCGAATCTTTAATTGGTGCAGACTTTAAGAAGGATGCAGACAAGTTAGAAGATCTGTTGAAATATTCTGCAGATGATGCTGTGTTAGCCAGAATGTTAGCTATCAAGAAGAATAAGAAACTGGAATTAAAGAAGTTCTTGATGGAAACACAAGGTGTTGAAATTGATGAAAATTCTATTTTCGATATTCAGGTTAAGAGACTTCATGAATACAAGCGTCAGCAGATGAATGTTCTTTGGGCAATTCATAAGTATTTGGAAATTAAGGCGGGTAACAAGCCAACGACTCCAATTACAGTGATTCTCGGTGCGAAGGCAGCTCCTGCATATGTGATTGCAAAGGATATCATTCATTTGATTCTTTGCTTACAGGAAGTAATTAATAAGGATCCAGAAGTTTCTCCATACTTAAAGGTTGTTATGGTAGAAAACTACAATGTCAGCAAGGCAGCAAAGATTATTCCTGCCTGTGATATCTCTGAACAGATTTCTTTGGCATCTAAAGAAGCATCTGGTACCGGTAACATGAAGTTCATGTTAAATGGTGCGGTTACTTTAGGAACCAAGGACGGCGCAAATGTTGAAATTGGTGAGTTGGTAGGAGAGGACAATATTTACTTCTTTGGTGAGGATTCAGATACCGTCATTGATCTTTATGCAAAGAGCGGCTATAAAGCTAAGGATTATTATGTAAATGATCCTGAAATTAAGGAAATGATTGACTTTATCATTAGCGCAGAGGTTATGAAGGTGGGCGATGCAGAAACCTTATTAAGACTGCATGCTGAGCTTATTAAGAAGGACTGGTTTATGACCCTTTTGGATGTGAAGGATTACATCCGTGTAAAGGAAATTGCCTTAAAGGATTATGAGGATCGTAAGACTTGGGCAAAGAAGATGCTTGTAAATACTGCAAAGGCCGGCTTCTTCTCTTCAGATAGAACCATCGAGCAGTACAATGATGAAATCTGGCATGTGTAAAAACGTTGCATATTGATGAAACTTGCGCGTCTGTGTTAATATGAACACAGGCGCGTATTTGCGTTTGAGGAGTGCTATGCGTAAAAGAATTTTTGACATTATTCAGATTGGAAATAAAGAGGATTGGCCAAGCCGTACATTCGATTATGCGATTGTTGTCGTTATTGCCTTAAATATTCTGTCTTTATTTTTAAGTACCTTTGACCAGTTAGCTCGTTTTACAAATGTGTTTCGCATTGTAGAATACGTGACGACCGGTTTATTTATGGTTGAATATATTCTTCGTATTATCACTGCGGATTTTCTATATCCAGAAAAGAATAAGGCTAAAGCGATTCTTCGCTTTTTGTTTTCATTTGATGGAATTACGGATTTATTAACTATAATTTCCGTGTTTTCTTTATATGGATTTGTGGCCTTCCGATTGATTCGAGTAATCCGAATCTTTCATTTATTCCGTTTGAATTCGCAATATGATTCTTTTCAGGTAATTATTGCAGTTTTAAAGGATCGTTGGAGACAAATTTTTTCTGCACTTGTCATTATTCTGATTTTAATGTTAGCTTCTTCTTTGGGTATGTATAGTCTGGAACACGAGGCACAGCCAGAGGCATTTG